>JAGDDO010000252.1 GCA_017848205.1 Oscillospiraceae bacterium
CTTGAAAAGATGACTAATACTCAGGTAATTCTTACTTCTCATAACACAAATCTTCTTTCAAACAGAATCATGCGTCCTGACTGTTATTTCATCATCAGCGACACCAGAATCACTTCCCTTGTAAACGCTACCGGAAGAGAATTACGGGAAGGTCATAATCTTGAGAAGCTGTATATGAGCGGTGAGTTTAATGAATAATAAAACGGCAAAAATACTGATCCTTGTCGAAGGAGCAAAAACTGATGTCAGACTAATGAAACATCTTCTCAGTATTTATGGCATCAGCAGTAATCATGAGATAGTTTCGTACAACACAAACATATATACTCTCTATCAGGAAATGTTTGCAGAAAATGATCCGGAAAATATGGATATTCTTCAAGTCCTTCGCTCCAGAGAAAAAAATGAAACACGGAAACAAATCTTTGATGAAATCTATTCAGATATTCTACTCATTTTTGATCTTGATCCTCACGCTCCTGATTTCACTCCTGAAAAAATCACTGAAATGCAGGAATACTTTACAGAATCCTCAGATATGGGGAAACTCTATCTGAATTATCCTATGGTCGAAGCGTTTTACCATATGACTGGAATACCTGATTATGATTATAATTCAAGAACAGCGTCTATAGAAGAACTTAAATCATATAAAACAAGAGTCAATAAAGAAAACCGAAATCACGACTATTCCAAATTTGCAGTTGATAAAGATGAATGTGATATCGTTCTGAAACAAAACATCGAAAAAGGCTTTATGCTTACCGAAACAAACCATCAGGAAATCCTACCTGATCTGAACAGCATATTGTCATGTCAGTTAAGTAAAATTATGAATGAACATTCTATGTATGTGTTATGCACCTGTTCTTATTATATCGTTGATTATAATTCAAATTTTATTCCGATTTGAAACGAGACTGTCCTGCAGTCTCGTTTTTCAATTAGCGCCGTAGGCGCATCCTTTTCCGAAATGGTAGCACCTGCGGTGCAATTGAAAACGGCAGTACACTGATCAGGACGATCAGCGCACTGCCGTTATTTGTTATAACGTTACAAAACACATGATCAGCTGAAAACCAAAAAACAAAGTCTTCAGGTATCGGTGTACCGGGACTGCTGTGGACAGTTTTCAAAGTATCGTGTGAATGATCCAGATTTTCTTCATGCATTCCGACGCTTCCGAAACAGTCAAAAGTCCATTTGATCCCGTTTTCATCACGCTAAGTTCATAAAGTCCATATCTTAAAAAACCAACAATCGCAAATACAAGTAAACCTTTAAAAACATCTTTTGCTGTCATTTTGGTTGGTGTTTTTTTGTATTGATTATTCATATATTTTCCCTTATTTTGTATGACTGATGCCATCAACATATCCGCGGTAGCCTTCACATCTTGTTCTTGGATCGTATTCTCCGCAAAGATATGTTTCCTGCCTTATTTCATAATCATCTGTAAGATATTCAAAATACTCATCTTTGCTGTTCACTTTCAGATATGAATCCTTTTGCTTCCGGTAACAGAGCATGCAGCCGTAATCATCGCAGCCGTATGGCGAATAGTCTGAATACTGGCAGGTAAAACAACATTTCAGATAATATTCCGGAGATATCTGTCTCTGCAGATCCATTAATGCAGATTCAAAATACAATGTCTTCTTTGAACTTTCAAACTTCTTCCCGCCTATCTTCAGAGAAAACTCATTCACAGTGACATCGTCGTGATATACTCTCTCGTCATCGCAATAATACAAACACTGTGTTTTACTATGATCATGTTCCGTATATTCAAATGAAACTCTGATCATTCCCTGCAGATCACTGCTATCGCTTCTTCGAAATACTGTAACTGGTATTTCGACATCAAGAGAGTATCTCAGAAGCGTATACCAGTACGGAACCACCGAGTCTCCTGAAATGAATCCGCCCGCTTTCATAATATAGAATTTCTCAGATGCTTTTTCAGCGTCACCATCAGTAACCTGAAAATCTGCAATTGTCGAACCTTTAAAAGTGATGCCGTCCAGGGTAAATGAAAGTGGATCACTACTGTATTCCCCTTCTGTATTAATAATGTCGATGACAGCATCGTGGTTTTTATCTTTGTAATGTGCTTTCCATATCTTCATTTTATATTACTCCTGTCATTTCATTCTACTGTTTATGTCTTCTTCGTTACATTTCATTACTTTCCTTAAAAGCAAACGCCCTCCGGTAATAATCCGGAAGGCATTTGTTTTACTCTGCCGGATACTCCAGCGATTTATTAAGTTCCTTTTCCATACGTATACAGTCAAAAGTAACACCATGGATTATGTTCTGATCAGTTACTGTATATCCGAGTTTCCTGTAAAAGTCCACTGCAACATCACGGCTTTCTATTACGGCTCTGGTATATCCAAGCTCGGAAAGCCATTTTTCTGCTTCAAGGACCACTTCTCTGCCAAGACCTTTACCGCGGTATTCAGGCAGCACGACCACCCTGCCGATCATAGCTGAACCATCCTCAAGATCGTAGAAGCGGCATGTTGCTACAGGAAATTCACTGTCTGTCAGAACGATATATTTCGTCACCGGAGTATCATGTTCATCGAACTCACGTCTGAGTGTAATGCTGTGCTGACGTGCCATTCCCTGTATGCGCACATAGTAAGCGCCGGCCTGCTGCCACGTCTCAGTTGCTCTGATGACTTTAATATCCATAATTATCTTCCTCGTTCCGCATCAGAAATCATTATTAACGGTATGTTCAACTTCCTGTCCGTTTACAATTATCCTTGTTCTGCTGTTATTTATCTTAATATTTTCTTCACGTGCAAATGTTTCTTTTTCAAGCGTCGTTCTTATTTTTACTGATATATCAGAGTTAGCCAGAACAATATTTGAATCTTCAGAATATCCTCCGAAAACAAGTGCATTTTTACCTGAAGCGTCTACCTTCAGATGAGTATCTGAAATATCAAGATCTGATCTTCCGTTAAGAGCACCTAAAGCGGTAGATGCATCAGCCATAACATTTAATGTGAGACTGATGAATCTTGTCTTTAAATATGCCATAGCCCCCCGAAGTGTGCCGATTGCAGCAAGTGTTTCTCCGTGATCATACAGACTGACTGAACTCTTGGTAATGGAAATTGAAGCGTCGTTTTCCATTGATCCGATAAAAGTTCCGACCGATGAAGCAAACTCACCGTCAATACGGCAGGTGGTGATATTGATATCGACCATTCCGAAGACTGAACCAATACATACAGAACTTTCTGTATCAACGTCAAAATTGTATTCTCCTTTGTTGATACGAATAATGCCGCCCATTCCTGAACCAATACAGATACTGCTTTTGCCGCGGCTTTTTACTCTGATAAGTCCATCCTGATTAAATACTATCTCACCGTTATGTGATTTAAAGTCATTGCCTATAGCATATGATTCTGCGGCATCGAGATCGATAAGAAGTGATCCGTCACCTTCGATAACAAGCTTGGATGAATCCGGAACCTGTATTCCGCAGCGGTAAAGAGTATTAAACCCTACAAGGACAAGAGAAACGCTTGCGTTTTCACCGATATCAATACCCGGACGATTTTTCACGTTTGTAAAATAAACGTCCTCAAGAGTAATTGTACCGCGGTATTCCGGCTGGATAAGAAGGTGAATATCCGTTTTCATCTGAGGGGTGCCGATAATGGAAATATCTTTATAAACCATATCATCACTGCCGATAATAATATCGGTACAGCCATCCTTTGCAAGTGTGGAAAGAGAAATACGGTTTGTTTTTCCGGCAACGTGAACGCGCTTGCTGTTTCCGTCAATACGCTCCTGATGAAACTGCTTTATCCGGGCACGGCATTTTTCATCTATCTGTCTTACAACCGAAGCTGAAGGCTTTGCAGTATAGTAACCCTGAATAAGGTCGGCCCCAAGCTTGATGACTGTATGAAGTTCCTCGTCAGTCTCGACACCTTCGGCAAGCGCCTTTATTCCGTTGTCATGGCAGAAGTCAATTATCTCACGGACAAAGTGCTGCTTCTGAGTATATTCATTTATGTCACTGAGCAGTGAACGGTCGATCTTCACGAAATCAGGCATATATCTGAGAAGGTTGCTTACATTTGAATAACCTGTTCCGTAATCATCTACAGCAATGTTGATACCCAGTTTATCAAAATAATTCTTCAGATTATCGAGTTCGGAATCCTTAAGTTCCGCTTCTTCAGTAAGTTCAATAACAACTTTGTCAGCATGTGAAGCAAGAGGAGTATCAAGTTCTGAAAGACGCGCTTCACCGAGGCCTACGCCGGGAATGCTGTTTATAAACACCATAGCGTCACCGAACGCAGATAAATGGCCGTCAATAAATTCAAGTACATTAAGAAATGTAGCACGTTCAACATCGGAAAGCCTGTCCTGCATTGCTGCATACTTTATGATATTGAGCGGCGGAACCTTACTGTCAGTACGGGAACGCATAAGTGCTTCATAGGCATAAACGCTGCCGTCAACAGCACTGACAATAGGCTGGAAATAATAATCGAGAAGGTTTTCGTCGAGGATCTTTGAAACGAGATGATACTGAGACTTTTCTTCCGGATTAAGATTTTCATAGGCACGGTCTGAAACACTGAACTTGCTGCTTTTCAGGCGGTCAAGCTGTTCCTGCAGCTGCTGCATATTGATCTCGCGCCTTAAAAACTCCAGCCCCCTGCTTACTGAACCTATCCAGCGACGGTATGTATCATCATAGCTACGAAGCGCGTCACCGTAGGAAACTGATGCATAGCCAAAGCATTCGTCCTCGAAGAAGAGCGGCGTAAAGAAGTAAGCAGTGCTTTTTTCACGGCTTTCATACAGTTCCGGAAGCATTTCAGCTGTATCAAAAAGCTCTTCGGTGCTGACGATATTATTTTTCCTGTCTTCATCAAAATAACGTATAGCGTGGAGCATTTTCTGTGAATAACCTTTGTTTCTGATGTGTACTCCAAGCCCCATGCCCTTCCATTCACC
>JAGDDO010000253.1 GCA_017848205.1 Oscillospiraceae bacterium
CGGCTTAAGCACACCTGCGTAAACCTTGATGTATGACATCTTTCCTACGAAAGGATCGACTGTTGTTCTGAATACGAATGCTGCAAGCGGATCTGAAACAGAGCAGTTTATCTAGACAGGATCGCCGTTCTTGTCTTCAGCTACCGGCTTTGCAACTTCAAGCGGTGAAGGAAGAAGAAGTGATATTTCCTTAAGGAGCATATAGATACCTGCAAGTGATTCAGCAGATGTTGCAATGACCGGTGTGATCTTACCGGCATTAACGCCCTTGTGGATACCGTCGATAAGTTCCTTCTGTGTAAACGCAGTACCTTCGAAGAACTTCTCCATGAGTTCGTCATCTGTTTCAGCAACGGCTTCACTGATAGCCTGGATAAGACCGTCAAGTCTGTAGTCCATCTTGTCTGCGATATCGCCTTCAGGCATATCTGTTTCAACAGCTTCGCCCTTGTCATTGTATTTGTAAGCCTTCATCTCAATGAGATTGATGTAGCTTGAAATGCTTCCGTCCCTGATAACAGGTACAACTACCGGGCACACTGTAGGACCGAAAGCAGTCTTGAGTTCTGTAAGAGTGTTGTAGAAGTTTGCGTTAGGATCGTCAAGCTTTGTTACAACGAATACTCTTGACTTGCCGAGCTTTTCAGCAAATTTATAAGCCTTCTTTGTACCTACCTTAACACCTGACTTGCCTGATACTGTGATCATTACACAGCCGGCAGCGGTAATACCTTCACGCATGCCGCCTTCGAAATCGAAAAGACCTGGAGTGTCAATAAGATTTACCTTTATACCCTCTGTCATGAAGTTGGCTATTGATGTATTTATTGAAACTTTTCTCTTTATTTCTTCCGGATCAAAGTCACAAACAGTGTTTCCTTCTTCTGTCTTTCCAAGACGTTCTGTAACCCCTGCCCTGAAAAGTAATGCTTCTGCAAGTGATGTCTTGCCTGAACCGTTGTGTCCGGCAAGAGCTATGTTTTTAATTGTTTCTGCATTGTTAGTCATAATCACATTTCCCCTTTATGTAGATTTGTACAAAATATTATGTTAGTTATTATATCACTTTTGTTTTTTTAACACAATACATTATTAAAAATTTCATTCCAATAGATAAAATAATAATAATGTGTTTGTGTATAACGCACAAAAAGCGGACCCGTTAAGAGTCCGCTTTTTATTCAATAGTTTATATATTTTTCAGATCATGCCGGCATCCGGCTTCGCCGGATGCCGTATGGAGGAGCTGCGGGGCTTCACCCCGTTCCCCACGCTGATATCAGCGTTTCTTTAGTCTTCGTTAAGTCCGCAGCACTTCTTGTACTTCTTGCCGCTTCCGCAAGGACAGAGTTCATTGTCTCTGATCTTGCTTGACTTAGCAGCACCTGAGAAGCTTCCGTCTCCGCCGCCTGCGTTAGGAGCATCCGGCTTGTTTACCTGAACACGTTCAGGAGCCTGGTTGTTTGCAAGTCTTACAGTGAGGAGCATACGTACTGTGTCTTCACGGATGCTTTCAACCATTGCGTCGAACATTTCGAAACCTTCGTATCTGTATTCAACAACAGGGTTCTTCTGACCGTAAGCTCTGAGTGAGATACCCTTCTTGAGCTCGTCCATGTCGTCGATGTGTGCTGTCCACTTTGAGTCAACAACTCTGAGAAGGATAACTCTTTCGAGCTCTCTGATAGTTTCCTCGCCGTACTGAGCTTCCTTGTCGGCATAGATCTTTGTAGCTCTTTCTGTGAGCATCTTCGCAATATCTTCCTTTGAAGTATCGTCAAGCTTCTTGTCATCTTCCTCAAGATCCTTGAAGTCATCCTCATTTGTGATCCATTCAAGGAAGTATTCCCTGAGACCGATGAGGTTCCAGTTTTCCTTGTCTTCGCCGTCATCAAGAAGATATCTGTCAACTGTTGTTTCAACAAGATCCTTGATCATCTTGAGAATGCTTTCATGGAGGTCATCACCGTTAAGAACCTTTGCACGCTGATCGTAGATGATCTCACGCTGCTTGTTCATTACGTCATCGTAGTTGAGGACATTCTTTCTGATGCTGAAGTTACGTCCTTCGACCTTCTTCTGTGAAGACTCGATCATCTTTGTGAGGAACTTGCTTTCGATCGGCATTGTTTCCTCAACGTTGAGTGTCTTCATAAGGTTTTCTATTCTGTCAGCTGCGAAGATTCTCATGAGGTCGTCTTCGAGTGAGAGGAAGAAACGGCTTTCGCCCTCGTCGCCCTGACGTCCTGAACGTCCGCGGAGCTGGTTGTCGATACGTCTTGATTCATGACGTTCAGTACCTATGATGAAAAGACCGCCTGCGTTACGTACTTCAACTGCCTTTTCCTTTACCTCGGCACTGAACTTGTCGTACAGTTCCCTGTAGACCTTTCTTGCCTCGATAATAGCTTCATCATCAGTTTCAGCATAACCTACTGCTTCGTTGATGATATCTTCCTCGTATCCCTTCTTGCGCATTTCAGCCTTAGCCTGGAATTCAGCGTTACCGCCGAGGATGATATCCGTGCCTCGTCCGGCCATGTTGGTAGCGATAGTAACCGCACCGAGCTTACCGGCCTGAGCAACGATCTCAGCTTCCTTTTCATGCTGCTTGGCGTTGAGGACGCTGTGCTTGATACCCTTCTTCTTGAGGAGAGCAGAGAGCTTTTCTGACTTGTCGATAGATACTGTACCAACGAGTACCGGCTGTCCCTTTGCATGACATTCAGCGATCTGGTTGATAACAGCTTCGAACTTTCCGCGTTCTGTTCTGTAAACCTGGTCTGAATGGTCGATTCTCTGTACAGGTCTGTTTGTAGGTACCTGAATAACGTCGAGTTTGTAGATTTCCTTGAATTCGTCTTCTTCAGTCATAGCAGTACCTGTCATACCTGAAAGCTTTGCGTAGAGTCTGAAGTAGTTCTGGAATGTGATAGTAGCAAGTGTCTTAGATTCGTGAGCTACCTTAACACCTTCCTTGGCTTCGATAGCCTGATGGAGACCGTCGTTGAAACGACGACCCATCATAGGACGGCCTGTGAATTCGTCAACGATGATAACTTCGCCGTCCTTTACAACGTAGTCGATATCTCTCTTCATTAC
>JAGDDO010000254.1 GCA_017848205.1 Oscillospiraceae bacterium
GGTGGATGTTGTCGTGTCTGGTGTAAGATCATAAAGAACGTCACCGGTGCTTTCAGTTTCTTTGAGAATTTTGTCTATGTAATCATCTGAATGCTGGTGATCATTTTTATTATCCATCTGCATACTCCTTTCTAAAAAACCGATTCGGAAGATCCCCGAACCGGTTTTGTTTTTTTATTGCCCGTAACGAAGTGGGTCATTCAGTATACGGGAGGGTTTTGTTTTGAATTCTGCCCTTCTTCTGTTCATATAATTTTTATCAGTGAGCTGTACAGTAGCCGTCTTCAGGTTTGAAGTAACCCATTCCGCCTACCGGACATCTTGAAGTAGCTCTCATGCCTGAGTAAGCACAGTAGCTTTCATGTGCAACTGTTTCACATACAGGGAAGTCATCACCGGATGCATGCTCGTCAGCGTAGTTGCCGAACACGCTCTTCCAGATGCCTGCTGAGTTGGCTCCTTCGATAGCCCATGAGTTTGTACCTCTGTCGTAACCGATCCAGATGGCTGAGATGTAGTCAGGTGTAAGACCTACGAATGAGATATCACGCCAGTCTTCCGATGTACCGGTCTTGCCGACGAGCGGTGTGCTCCAGAGAGCAGCTGCAGTACCTGTACCGTCTGTGATTACGTTTTCCATGAGTCTGTTCATGATGTATGCTGTTTCTTCACTTACGGCCTGCTCGTAATCACGCTTTTCATTGTTGATTATGTAGTCGCCTGTCATAACGTCAACGCACTTGCTTATGATACTTGCCTTGTAGTAACGTCCCCGGTTGCCGTAAGGCATGTAGGCGTTTGCAAGGTTTATAACGCTCGGACCGGTATTTGTGGCACCGATACAGAGCGGAGCGTAGTCAACGTCCCATTCAGGGTCGAGGTCGAGGTGAAGTTTTCTTGTTGCGAAGTCATATACTGCACGTGCGCGGTTGTCGCCGTCGTTGTAGACGATCTGTGCCGGCAGTGTGTTGATGGACTGTTTGAGGAAGTAGTAGACCGGGTAGTAACCGCCTGACGGAGCGCCGTCGTAGTTGTGCGGCCAGTAGTCAAATCCCGGTACTGCACCGTAAGGAAGATACTGATCATAGTAGAATGATGAGTAAGTCATCAGGTTGTTTTCTATCGCGTAGCCGTATGTGGTTACCGGCTTGATTGTTGAACCCGGCTGACGTCCGCCTTCGTATGCGGCGTTGAATCCGCGGTTGTCACTGACTTCTTTTTTGCCCAGCTTGCCTTCAAGGGCGAGAATGTGTCCCTTGTAGTCCATTACCGCGATAGCTGACTGTATCATCTGACCTTCCGTACTTACCGATTCAGGGAAGTAGTACCAGTCTTCATATTTTTCGTCGAGATATTCCTGCATTTCGCGGTCGGAAGAAAGATAAAGCTTGTAACCGCCGCTGTTGAACATTTCAAGACCCTGCGCACGCGATTCAAGTTTGTTCTTTTCCTTGAGGTAGTCGCCGATCTCGTTGAGTGCAGTTTCAAGAGGCCATGAAAGAATTGCCGGGTTTTCAAATTCCTCGTCGCTTTCAGTGAGCTTCTTGTAGTTCTTGTATTTTTTCTGGAATTCAGGCATTGTTGTAAGGAGAATTTCCTGGTTCATAGCTTCTTCGTATTCCTCTGCGGAAATAACGCCGAGCTCGAACATCTTGTAAAGACAGATCTCTTTACGTTCCTTGTTTGCCTCGAATTCCTCGACAGGGTTGTAGTCGTTAGGTGCCTTCGGTATAGCGGCCAGAACCGCTGCTTCAGCAATTGAAAGCTCGGTGGCTGATTTGCCGAAGTAACCGATAGATGCAGCTTCAACGCCGTACATGTGGTATCCTTCAACACCGCTGAAGTAGATCTCGTTGAGATAAGCTTCGAGGATGTTGTCCTTGGTGTAGTTCTTTTCGAACTTCATCGCACGGAAGATCTCTCGCATCTTTCTGTCCCAGGTCTGCTCGTCATCGTGTGTAACGTTCTTGATGAGCTGCTGTGTGATGGTCGAACCACCGAATTCAGCACGGTGTACACCGATCTGATTGAGTGCAAGGTTCAGAATAGCGGCACTTGTTCGCTTGAAGTCAACACCTTCGTGTGCGTAGAAACGTTCGTCCTCGATACATACGAAAGCAAACTTGACATGATCAGGAAGTGCGTTTATGTCACACGGAAGCTTTACATTGTGTGATTCAGGGGTTACCTTGAAGATGAGCTCGTATTCTTCGGTTTCCGGATTCATTTCGTAAATGTAGGACGCAAAGCTCTGCTTGAAGGCGTCCAGTACTACTGAATCGGTGGAGTCCATAAAGTTCATCAGGTAGACAGCAACAACAGTTCCCACTATAGTACCTGTGAGTATGAACATGAGGAAAAGTGTAAATATCGCTGTTCCGATACCCTGGAATGTTTTCTTTAAAAAATAAAGTCCTATGTACAGTTCTCTTGTTTTTCGGTCTTTCGGAGGTTTGCCGCCGTAAAACTCATACATTCGCTGTTTTCGTTTTCGCCTGCGTTCTTCCTCGTAATCGGAAAAGGGTCCTCTGTACTGTTCGAGGATCTCTTCTGCTATGTCGCCGATCCTTTCGATCACCTTTCCCGCAACAGACCGTTTTTTATTGTTGTTATCCATTGGTCTGCTCCTTTCAGAAGCGTAAGATGGAAACGCCGTGGTAATTTTGACGTTCCCTATAATTATATCACATAAGTTTGCCTTTGTTAATATATTTCTATGAAAACTAATTGTGATTTGTTCAAAAGGCGATAAAAAGAATGTTTCTGCGGAATAATTTGTAGAGTCTGACTATCACGGGGCAGGTTCAGCTGCAGGAACGGTGGTTTCAGCCGCCGGAGATGTGACCGGGACAGTGGCCTCAGGCACAGCAGATGTGACAGGAAGAGCGGACTCAGACACTGTCGATGTGACCGGAGCAGGGGAGGCTGAAGCTTTGAGTACAGGTACAGGATGAGATTTTTTACATGTATCCGGCTGGTCTGCTTTGTAATAACCCTTTCCGCCCCACGGACATCTTTTGGCTGACTGCTTTCCGGTCTCGGCACAGTAGGCAGATATTTTTACATTTTCACATTCCGGGAAGGATGCATCCGATTCAACGCTGTCGGCATAGTTTCCGAATACGTTTTTCCATATCTCAGGAGATGAAGCGTCCTTAAGTGCCTGTGAGTTTATTCCGTTGTCGTAGCCTATCCAGACCGACGAAACGTAGTCTTCGGTAAGTCCGGCAAACAGGATGTCACGGTAGTTTTCAGTGGTGCCGGTCTTTCCGCACAGTTCCTTGTTCTGCAGAGCCGCCTTTTTTCCCGTACCGTTTACCACGACTTCGCGGAGCATCTTTCTCATTATAAAGGCCGTTTCCTCGCTTATCACGCGTTCACCCTTCCACGAGTCATTTTCAAGATAAACTCTTTCCGAAAAAGAA
>JAGDDO010000255.1 GCA_017848205.1 Oscillospiraceae bacterium
AATATAGTCTATATCTTCCTCGTCGTTATATTCATCGATGGTGAAGCGGACTGATCCGTTTAAATATTCCGGTTTTACACCCATTGCTTTCAGTACATGGGAAGGCTCACTGTCACCGGAGGTGCAGGCCGATCCGGCAGAGGCACATATTCCCTTGAGGTCGAGCATGAGGAGAAGCTTTTCCCCGTCAGCGTTCTTTACGGAAATGCTGCAGTGCCCCGGAAGCATGTTTTCGCGGTCGCCGTTCATAATGACGCCTTCGTTTTTCAGAAGTCCCTCGGCCAGTCTGTCGCGCAGAGCGCTGATACGTGCGTTCCGGTTTTCGTGATCAGGGAAAAGGTCTTCGAGCGCCCTGCCGAGCCCCGCTATTGATGCCACATTTTCCGTGCCCGGACGAAGTCCGTTTTCCTGTGCGCCTCCGAATAGTATCTGCGGAACGGAAATACCGTTTTTTATGTACAGTATTCCGGTTCCTTTCGGTGCGTGGAGTTTGTGTCCTGAAAGGGAGAGCATACTTATTCCGCTGTCTGCAAGGTTAAAGTGCATATGCGGTACCGCTTGAACTGCGTCAGTGTGGAACAGCACCTCATGCTCTGCACAAATACGGCTTATTTCTTCAACAGGCTGTATAACGCCGGTCTCGTTGTTGGCTGCCATAACTGAAATAAGTGCGGTGTCAGGTGTAATCACCTTTTTTACTTTCTCAGGATCGATGCGTCCGTTTTCTTTTACCGGAAGAAGAACGATATCCGCTCCCTGTGTTTTTAAGTATTCAAGTGTATTAAGCACTGCCGGATGTTCGATAACAGTGGATATAATGCGTTTCTTTCCTTCCGGTGCAAGTGCTCTGTATGTTCCTGCAAGAGCCCAGTTGTCCGATTCGGTGCCGCCGCTTGTGAAATATATCTCCGACGGCTCGCATCCCAGTGCCAGAGCGGCTTTCTGCCTTGCAGTCTCGATGGCTCTTTTCGCTCTTCGTCCAGTGCTGTATACTCCGGAAGGATTGCCGAACTGTTCGGTAAGGTACGGCATCATGGCGTCAAGAACGCTCTGCGAGATCCTTGTGGTCGCTGCGTTGTCAGCGTAAACAGATTTCTTTCCCATTGTAATTAACCTCTGTATTTGTCGCGCTGCATTACTGCAAGTTCATCGCAGCGTTCGTTTTCCGGATGCCCGTTGTGACCGCGTACCCAGTTGAATTCCACTTTATGCTTTTTCAGAAGCGGAAGCAGCTGTTTCCACAGATCAGTGTTCGGTACCGGTGTGTTCTTTTCCTTTATCCAGTTCTTCTTCTGCCAGCCGTACACCCAGCCCTTGGTCACGCTGTTGAAAACGTACTGACTGTCAGTGGTAACGGTAACACTGCAGGGTTCCTTCAGTGCAGCCAGTGCGCTTATCACGGCAGTAAGTTCCATACGGTTGTTGGTGGTCTGTGCCTCGCCGCCGGAAAGCTCCTTTTCATGTTCGCCGTAGCGGAGAATGGCTCCCCAGCCGCCCGGTCCCGGATTGCCGCTGCATGCTCCGTCTGTAAATATTTTAACTTCCTTTAAACTGCTCATATGATATTAATTCCTTTATGAAAACATTGAGTAACCGCAAATCCGGCTTTGCCGGATTTGCAGGAGGAGGGAAAACGGGACTTCGCCCCGTACCTCTGCGCATCTTTATGAATAAATCTGCGCCGCTTATTTTTATCCAAAATACGTATAATATTATTATATCTGATATGCTAAATTTGTTCAAGTTGTTTTTTCTGAAGTGTTGAATTAATTAAGTTTATATGCTATAATTAATTTAAAGTAAACGATTACTTAAACCGGACAAGATTTAAGGAAACGCTGATTAAACCGGAAATACGGATTCGCCCCGTAACCCACGCTGATTCATGAATAAATCAGAGCTACCTTAAGTGCAACTATATGAAAGGATGTATTCGATGAAAGTTAAAAAGGTCTTTAGTGCTGCCGCAGCACTCGTTCTTGCAGCATCTGCCGTATCGCCTGCGACATCTGTAATGGATAAGGCTGCCGCTGAGGACAACAGTGTTAAGTACGAATTTGAAGACGGAAAGACCGAAGGCGGTAAGATCTACGCTAACGGTGATGCTGACGTTGATATGAGCGACTGGCCGGAGGGCACGGACTTAAGCGGTTTCTCAGGAAAGGGATTTGCCTATCTTGATCAGAAGAACACTACATTAAGTGTTGAAGTTGATATGCCTGAGGCTGGTCTTTATGAGATGACCGTATGCTATGCAGAACCGAGTGATCCGAGAAAGAAGGTTCAGTATCTTCAGATAAACGGCGTGAACCAGGGCGAGCTTACCTGCCCGTATACACTGAAATTTGCCGAGACTTCAGGCGGTATAGTAAATCTTAAGAAGGGTAAGAACACCATCGAGCTCAAGGCTTACTGGGGCTACACATTCTTTGACTACATAAAGCTCAAGCCTGCAAGCGAAAAGCTTAAAAATCTTTCTCCGTCAAGAACTCTTTCCGACCCGAAAGCTACTGAATCGACGAAGAGACTCTACAACTATCTCTGTGACACATACGGAAAACACATCATTTCCGGTCAGCAGGAATACTGCGGTGACCACAACTACAATCAGTGGAACAGTCCTGACGTATTCATCAAGGACAATGAAGCAGAGTTTCAGTACATCGAGAAGGAAACAGGCAAGCAGCCGGCGATCCGCGGGATTGATTTCCTTGCCTACAACACCTCTTCCGACTGGAGAGACCATGCTCCGGAGCGTGCTATCGAATGGACGAACAAGTA
>JAGDDO010000256.1 GCA_017848205.1 Oscillospiraceae bacterium
ATCGATCCGGAGGAAGTAAAAAAGGTGATTACACCTGACACCGCACTTGTTTCAGTTATGGCAGCCAACAACGAGACCGGCGTTATACAGCCTGTTGAAGAAATAAGCCGCATATGTGCAGAGCATGAGGTGCTGTTCCACACCGACGCAGTTCAGGCTGTTCCGCACATGCACTTTGAGCTTTCAGACAGCGGAATAAGTATGCTCTCCCTTTCAGGGCACAAACTCCACGCACCGAAAGGCACGGGAATACTGTACATAAAAAACGGCATTTCCGTTCCGCAGATACTATTCGGAGGCGCACAGGAAAACGGACTTCGTCCGGGCACGGAAAACGTGGCATCAATAGCGGGGCTCGGCAGGGCGCTCGAAGACCTTTTCCCGGATCACGAAAACCGGAATGCACGTATCAGTGCTCTGCGTGACAGACTGGCAGAAGGGCTTCTGAAAAACGAAGGCGTCATTATGAACGGCGACCGCGAAAACTTGCTTCCGGGACACTGCAGCATTTCCGTAAAGAACGCTGACGGGGAAAAGCTTCTCCTCATGCTCGACCTCAAGGGAATATGTGCCTCTGCCGGATCGGCCTGCACCTCAGGCGACAGTGAACCTTCACATGTGCTGAAAGCAATGGGTGTAAAACCGGAATATTTAAACGGATCAGTACGTTTCACCATCGATGAATATAACGACGAGGAAGATATAGACTATATTGCAGAAACTTTTTCAGAAATTCTGAAAAAGGCGGCAAGATAAATATATGAATAAATCAGCGTTTCCTTAGTATCAGACAAAAAGAACTGAGCATCATCTTCACTGACGCTCAGTTCTTTTTATATTTATTTACTTTTTACCTTTGTGGTATACTGCCTTACGTAGCGGTCAAGCTTCGTTGTGAAATTTGTTTCGGCGTCTCCGGCATAGGTATCCGGCACAGACTCGTAAGTACGTCTTGTGCTCCGGACTGCTGCACAGCATACGGCAACTGCAGCGATCACTCCGAGCAGCACGCCCGCTCCCACGCTTCTGAAAAGAAATCCGTCCTGACCGGAAGAACCGGCAAAACCTGTAACAACAGACAGAACGAGAGCCAGAAGTACAACAGTCACGAAGACCAGAAGTCCCCAGAACAAAAGCTTTACCGGAGACACGGGTGATTCGCCTGCAAACTTTCCTGTCTGTCCGTTCACGGCAAAACGATAGGTCCTCCTTCCGCTCGTGTAGGTAAGAAGCCACAGCGGAACAAGTGAATAGTTCCAGTACGTCCCCAGAATGTCGATATCCTCGTTGTCCGGTATGAATTCCGTGTACTTTGTAACTGACTTTCCAACCGTTTTTACGGTATCTGCCTTAACCTTTTCCTGTACGCACTTAAAAGCCTTGCTCTTGTTCACAGGACAGTATTCAGCAGCATAGCGGAAAATATCTGAGGGATCAAAGCGCTGGAGCTTTGTAAAATCGTAATTTCCGGCCATGGCCATCAGATCAGAGTCCATCTTTCCGACAGCGTCGGAAGGAACTGAAAAGTATTCAGCTTCCCCGATTCGTTCAATCGAATAGTCGCGGGTCTCGGTGTAAAGTTCATTCCCGTATATCCACGACTTGACGATTTTTCCGGTACCTTTTACATTTATGTCAACATTGCAGTCAGCCATCCATACGGGCAGATAAACGCCCCTGATCCCGGAAAGAGTCTCATCTGAAGAAAATACTGAAGGAGAAAGTCTCCCGCCGGCAAGATTATCCCTGAATATCTCGATGGCAGCTTCACGGCTTATCTCAAACGGAAGTATTCCCTCCGGCCGGTAAGCGGCAGGAAGATTCCCCTGCTTCTGAAGTCCGCCTCCGCAGCAAAAACACCAGCCTATCTTAAGATCCGATTCCGCCATTATTTCAGCTCCGCAGACCGTGCACCTGTACAGTTCGCCCTGACAGAACTCGTCATCTTCCATGACCGGCCTTGCAGCAGATCTGCCTTTTCCCTTGAAGAGCTTCTTTACCTGTTCCTCGGTAAAAAAACTTCCGCAGCTGTCACAGCCGAATTTGCGGTGATCAGCTCTGTATTTCAGGGTGCCGTCGCAGTTCGGACACTTACTCTGCCCCATTTTCGCCACCTGTCTCTTCTGTGGTTTCAGCCTTTTCCTCTGAATTTTCTGCATTTTCCGTTACCGGTGACTCTTCTTCCGGAGATGCAGCCTCTCCGCTTTCAGTTTCCGCCTGTGTATCGCCTTTTCCGTAAACCAGCGGTATCGACTTTCCGTCTTCATCATAAAAAGTCAGATTGTCGATGTAGACATCAGCCTGGTTCGGTATGCTCCATCTCATGAAAACAAGAGTTGAATCAGTGGTTCCGTCAACAAATCCCTTAAGGAGCCACTTGCCTTCAACACGCATATGGACCCAGCTGCACTGCCATTCAGCTGTCGCGTATTCGCTTGCTGATCCGGTAGGCACGTACCAGTCCGAGCAGTCCTCGCCTACATTTGAGCCGAATGTACCCATGAGATTTCCCGGAACATGAAGCATTTCACCGTCATCACCCTTGAAATCACCGACTGCAGCCTGGGTGATGTCGCAGCTGAAGCTCTTTACCTTGCTCAGATTTTCTGACCCCACAAGCTCATCCATGTCGAAAACGATCTTCGGAGTCTTGTACTTGCCCTTTTCAACGTCGAAGTCAAGGACCTCTATTCTGAGCTGCTTTGTTCCCTTGAAATCAGCCACTGAAAGACGGCAGTCACTTTCGTCATTTTCAAAGTTCTTCTCGTTCATGCAGTGAGCTGTATAAAGATCACCGTCATCAAAGGTGATGGAATTTTCGTCTGACACGAGTTCCGGATAATCCGGTTCAACGTATTCCTCTTCAGTTACTTCCGGATCAGAGCTTTCTTCAGTAACAGCTGCCTCAGTGGTAACCTCAGCCCCGCCGGACTGACCCTGATCATTTGCAGAAGGTGTCGTGCTGCATGATGACAGTGCAGAAACGCACAAAAATGCAGTCAGAATCAAAACGATCTTTTTATTCATATTAATTTTCAGTCCTTTCTGAATTCTGCTCCTTTTCCGCAGATTCACTCATTATATCGATAACTTCTTCCATAAGTTTTGCCGGCTTGTCCGTTTTTGCAAGCTTTACGCTGATATACGGCTTTGCCAGACTGTTGAACAGAACTCTTGCCCTGTAATGCGCGGACAGAGCCTTGAGCTGAGACATCTGCGGATTTGCAGTGTAGAAAAGCATGTATCCGTTTCTCTGCGTGATCTCCGTGATGCCAAGACGCGCCGCTCTGTTTCTGAGAAGCGATATGCTTATAAGACCGAGAATAGCCTTCGGCGGATCGCCGAAACGGTCAGTGAATTCATCGATAAGATCGCTGCTGTCCTCTTTCGTGCTTATGATGGCTATCTTCTTGTACGCGTCTATTCTCTGTGCAAGACTTTCGATGTAGTCTTCCGGAATGTGCGCATCTATCTGAACGTCAACAACACAGTCGCTTGCCTTCTCCGGTACCTCGCCCTTTTCCTCTGCTATCGCTTCGGAAAGAAGCTTTAAGTACATCTCATATCCGACAGTTTCAATGTGTCCGTGCTGCTTACCGCTTAAAATGCTTCCGGCACCTCTTATCTCAAGGTCACGCATGGCAATTCTGAAACCGCTTCCGAACTGCGTGAATTCCCTTATAGCCTCAAGGCGCTTCGAAGCCACTTCGTTGAGCACCTTGCCGCGTCTGAAAGTAAAGTACGCATAGGCTCTTCTGCTTGAACGTCCCACACGTCCGCGGAGCTGGTAAAGCTGTGACAGACCGAAACGGTCAGCGTCCTCGATGATAAGCGTGTTTACATTCGGAACGTCGACCCCTGTTTCAATAATGGTCGTGGAAACAAGAATATCTATTTCATAGTCAAGAAGCTGTCTCCATCTTTCCGACATCATCTCCTCGGTCATCTGACCGTGGGCGTAGGTTATTCTTGCGTCAGGAAGCATCTCCTGAAGCTTTGCCGCACAGGCTGCTATCGTCTCTACACGGTTGTGGATGTAGTAGACCTGTCCGCCGCGCTTGAGTTCCTTTGCTATTGCCTGTACAAGGACTGCCTCATTGTGTTCAATGACGTAGGTCTGGACCGGATGGCGGTCCTGCGGCGGTTCCTCGATAACTGACATGTCGCGTATACCGCTCATGGCCATGTTCAGCGTTCTCGGAATAGGAGTAGCCGACAGCGTGAGAACGTCCACACCGATGAAGTTTTCCTTGAATTTTTCCTTGTGCTTTATTCCGAAACGCTGTTCCTCGTCAATGATTGCAAGGCCCAGGTCGCGGAACTTAACGTCCTTCTGCACGAGGCGGTGAGTTCCTATCACCATATCTATCTTTCCTGCGGCAAGATCCTTAAGAATTTCCTTCTGCTGTTTCGGTGTTCTGAAACGTGAAAGGAGCTCGATCTTTACCGGGAAGTGTTCAAATCTTTTTAAAGCTGTCTGGTAGTGCTGCCATGCAAGCACCGTTGTAGGAGCAAGCAGAGCACACTGTTTTCCGTCAAACACGCACTTGAAAGCCGCACGGAAAGCAACTTCTGTCTTTCCGAATCCCACGTCGCCGCAGAGAAGTCTGTCCATAGGATGAGTCTTTTCCATGTCGTGCTTGATCTCGGAAATGCACTGAAGCTGGTCATTGGTTTCAACGTAAGGGAATCTGTTTTCAAAGTCACGCTGAAGCTCGTTGTCCGGAGAAAATGAAAAGCCTTCCGTTTTCTCGCGCTTTGCGTACAGGGCGATGAGCTCTGCCGCCATATCCTTTACAGCGCGCTTTACGTTGTTTCGTGTCTTCTGCCATTCCATCGACGAGAGCTTGTTGAGCTTTACGCCTGTGTCGTCGCGGCCGCCGATATATTTCGAAACCATATCAAGCTGTGTGACAGGAACGTAAAGCACGTCCTTGCCCGCATACTGAATGGTGATGTAGTCCTTGGTAACGCCTTCGAGCTCCAGCTTTCTTATACCGACGAAACGGCCTATACCGTGGAGCGCATGTACAACAAGATCGCCCGGAACGATGTCGGAAAGACCGCGTATCTCCTTGCCGAGCTTGTTGTTCTTTATCTTCTTCCGGCGCGAGCTGAGAGCTCTTGCCTGCGAGATAAGGGCGTATTTCGTTTCCGGATAGTCAAATCCGGCGGAAAGGCTTCCGTTCATGAGAAGCACCGTTCCGCTTTCCGCGGAAGTATTTTCACTGATCAGCTTCACCCTGAAGCCATCATCTTCAAGGTCCTTCGCAATGATAGGAAGCGTCTTCTCGCTTCCGGCCATAAGTATGACTCTGTAGCCGTTGTCGGTGTAACTGCGGAGATCTTCGCCGAGCTGGCGCATCTCGCCGCCCCAGGTGGAGGTCTGGATCGCCTCGAAACTTACGATGTGATGATACTGCACACGGTCCGCTCCGCTGAAGAAAGTTGTAAGGTAGAACCGGTTCCTGTCATTTATACTGTCCATGAGTTTCTGGAAATCCATGTACTGCGTGCACAGCGAGCGTATCATCTCGCCGTCTTCAAGCATTATGCGAACGTCTTCGGAATACTGTCCTTCTATTCCCTTCACGCGGGCAGATATCTGACTGAATTCGTTGAAAAACACCACACCGTCAGTGTAGTCAAACAGCGATGAATATTCCGGACAGATAAGGTTTATGTACTTGTCCGAGTTTTCTATAAAGATGCCCTGGCGAAGCTTTTCGATATCGCCGGCAGCCTTTTCAGCGAATTTATCC
>JAGDDO010000025.1 GCA_017848205.1 Oscillospiraceae bacterium
CCGTGGTAGCCGCCGTTTACGTAGTGCCAGATGTGCGGAACACCGTTCTTTTCGAAGTTGTTGTGGTAGTTCTTCGGGTTGTCGTAAACAACTGTATCGTTGCTTCCTGCTGTGATGAGGAGAAGTGACGGAGCCTCTTCTTCGCTTGCCCACTTGAATGAACCTGAAACGCCAGGAGCAGGGCAGATAGCACCGACATAACCGAAGAGGTCAGGACGCTTCATACCGATGAGGAGTGATTCACGTCCGCCCATTGAGAAGCCTGTGATAGCTGTGTTCTCACGGCCTGTCTTGACGCTGTATGTCTTTTCGATGTGCGGCATGAGATCCTTGATAAGGTCGTTGATGAAGTTGTCGTAAGCCTGGTTGTTTGGCTCATCCATTGCTGTACAGTCTTTCTGTGTAGCACTTGAATAGATGTACGGGAATACAACGATCATGTCTTCTGCTTCACCTGAAGCGATAGCGTTACCGATGATCTCACGTGTGTACATCTTGCCGTTGCCTTCGATGATCATTCTGTTCTGGTTCTCCCAGTAACCGTGCATTACATAGAGCACCGGATACTTCTTGTCAGCCGAGTAGCCTGCAGGGAGGAGAATGTTGTAAGGCTTGTCACGGTTACATGTTGTTGAGTGGTATGTTCCGCTCTTTACTGTACCGTACTGAACACCTGATTTTTCCTTCTTGGAATCATCCGTTTCCTTTTCAGTGATCTTTACTGTTTTGGTGTATTCGGAAATTGTACGCATTTCAGCCTTCGGAGGTTCCGGAGGTGTGTTGTCCGGGAACGCAGTGATAGTTCCGAGGAGATATTTCTGAAGATTGAGTGCATCTTCGGCATTTGTCTCGCCGCTGTTGTCAACGTCAGCGTTTGACTGGGCGTTCTTGTTTGTGAATCCGCCGAGGATACCGCTCTTGAGAGCGGCAAGGTCAGCAACGGAAATTCTGCTGTCGAAGTCAACGTCGCCCTTCATCTTTGTGGCAGTTCTTACTGTTGACTTAGGACCGTCTATCTTTGTTCCTGCCGGAGCAGCGATAACTTCGTCAACGAAGAAGTCACATGTTTCTTCTGTTGTCTCTACGATAAGCGTGAGACCTGAAGCACCTGCCGGTATCTTGTAGTTCGGATTTGAAAGCTGTACGTATTCGCCCTTGTTTGCCGATGTCTGGGCAATCTTGTCGTACTGTGTTTCGCCGCCTGCGTCATACTGGAGAGTGAGCTTGAATTCTACAGCGTCAGCGCCGGTCGTGTTTGTAAAGCATGCACTGAATGAGTATTCTTCGCCTGCCTTGAATATTCTTGAATCGAGAGACTTCTGGCCGCCGTTCCATGCGTCGCTTCGTCCGGATACTGAAAGTGAATTTGAGCCTGCATATTTTGAAGCCGAGCTCTTTTCAACTGTCGCACCACCTCGTTCCGACCAGCCGTCTGTTCCGTTTTCGAATGTGTCGTGGAACCAGTATCCGTCAGCGTCAAGTTCCGGAGGAGCCGGAGGTGTGTAATCACCGCCTGCATATTCCTGCCAGTCAGATTCCGGTACCAGTTTCATAAGTGCCTCATATGCCGGCTTAGGCTTGTTCTGTCCGTCGAAAAGGAGCGCGTTCGAACCAGAACTGAGCCATGAGTTGGCATCATTAGGTCCCCATACGCAGACAGCTGTTACCTTGCCCTTGTACTGTCCGCTTGTATTGCAGTCGATCGCTGCCTTGAAGACATCACAGTACTTGTCAGCCTGCTGCTGGTATGAATACTTTCCGTTTTCAACGCTTATATCAAGTTCTGTAACCTGTACGTCGCAGCCGATGGAAAGGAATTTCTTCATAGCTGTTACGTATGCAGATGTGCCTGAGAATCCGTTTCTGTCAGCGTTTATATGGCTCTGCATTCCCACACCGTCAAGAACGCCCTTGTCGTAGAGGCTCTTGCATGTGCTGTAGATGCAGTCGCGCTTGTGATCCCAGTATTCGTTATAGTCGTTGTAGTAGAGCTTGCATGATTTCGGTGCATACTGTCTTGCGTATGTGAATGCCTTTTCAATGAAGGCATTGCTTCCGTAAACCTGTACCCAAGGTGAGTTACCGTTATTGTAGCCCGGTGTTCTTGCACCGCCGTTGTTCTTTGTACGGTTTGAATCATCAGAGATACATTCGTTGCATACGTCGTATGCGTACAGATCAAGGGTCGGATACTGCGTCTGGATAGCGTTGAACATGTTCTTTATGTAGCTTTCCATACGCTTGTCCATGGTGGATGAGTTTACCCATGCACCGTTGTTGTTAAATCCTTCCTTGAAGAACCACTGCGGTGTCTGGCTGTGCCATACAAGGGTATGACCTCTTACGCCGATACCGTTCTTAGCACAGAAGTCGAAAATACTTGCACAGCTGTTGAGTGAGACCTTGATGTTGGTGTCAGTGCTTCCGTTCTGTACAAGTGTAGCGTCAGGCTTTGTCTCGTTCTCGCACTCGATACTGTTGTAGTTGGTGAGGGCGAGTCCCTGAAGAGCACTGTTTCTGACGTTCATTCCGTTGAAGATGTTACCGACACGGAAGTATTTTCCGAAGGCGAGTTTGAGACCTGCGTCGGCAGCGGAAACGGTGCCGTCAGTATAGCGGTTTCCTCTGACTGTGAAATCGTCAAAATTAAAATCACATGTGGTGTCGGTTGTGATCTTAACGATAAATTCGGTAGCGCCTTCAGGAGTTCTGAAGCTTCCGCCTATTTCTGTCCATTCACCTGATGAAACGGTGTGTTCGTCGAGAACTGCAGTTTCCCAGGTGGTTTCGTCTGCAAGAAGATAGTCGAGGGTGATCTTAAAGTTTTCGTTATTTCCGCTCTCATGTTTTACAAAAACTTTATAATCGTATTTCTGTCCGCCCCAGAGGTACAGACCTTTGGCGGAGCTTACACCGTCTTCCGGCGAGAGACGGTTTGAAACGAGCATGCTGCGTGAGCCGCCGTGTGGGTTCTGTTCGTCGGCTGTAAGTTCAGTCATGTCGCCCATGCTGCACCAGCCTTCGTAGCTGATGTCAAAGTCGTTTGAAACGATAACTGCATCAGCAGATATCTGCTGAACGTCCGAAGACGGGAAAGCGGCGAGTGTACTTCCCGTCAGTGCCACTGCTGCGAGCGTGGCACAGGTTTTTCTGAATGTTTGCATAGCAATCCTCCCGTGTCTTGATTTGATTCGTCTGCATAAAATAATTTTTTTAATGAAAATGAATATTTATATTTTTTCTCTCTCTGTTTAAGTGTGTATTCTGCGTTTTCTATATTTCTGCGATTGTAATTATATCATAATTGTATTGTGCAATTCAACTCATTTTCTGATGAATTAGTGGAGAAAATGAATGAAGAATTAACAAATTTGTCATTTTAAACAATTAGGCTCGTCAAATCTTGCGGTACTGACCGAAAATTGCTGATACAATTCTGAATTTGTATTTGATAATTTCATACAGTTTTGTATGCTAAAATAATGTAAGTGTCGGACATAAATAAGATTGACATTTAAGTACCTGATAGTGTACAATTATATAGTAAATACATAGTGAAGGCAAAAGGATATTTTTACGTTCGCTATGGTTATTATCCGCAGTTTAAGGCGGATAACAGAGAGGATGTTATTAATGGATAAAAAGAAATTCGGTTCCACGCAGAATTTATGTAATAGATTAAAGGATTACTCTGTAGTCGACCCGTCTCTTTATGAAAAGTTCAATGTAATGCGCGGCTTAAGAAAACCTGACGGTTCAGGTGTTACTGCCGGAATTACAAAAATATGCAACGTTCACGGTTATGTAATGAATGAAGG
The DNA here is from genome assembly GCA_017848205.1 of Oscillospiraceae bacterium. The sequence goes on from JAGDDO010000025.1 coordinate 3,819, forward strand.
TGAACGTGAACCTACAAAGGGAGAACTTATCTACAGGGGCTACGACATAAACGATCTTGTTGCCAACGTTGAAAAGGAAGGCCGCTACGGCTATGAAGAAGTTGCCTATCTCCTTCTTTTCGGATCGCTTCCGACAAGGGAGGAACTTGACCAGTTCACTGACTATCTTGGCCATACCCGTGAACTTCCGGACAATTTTGCCGAAGATATGATCCTTAAGGCTCCTTCCAGAAATATCATGAATAAAATGTCACGTTCAGTTCTGGCGCTTTATTCTTACGATAACAACGGTGAGGATCTCAGCCTTGAAGGCGAGATGCAGAAGGCTGTAAACCTTATAGCAAAGCTCCCGGTAATCATGAGCTTCGCTTATCAGGTACAGCAGAGACACTACTACAACAAGAGTATGATAATCCATCCGTGCCGTCCTGATGAAGGAATAGCACAGACTATTCTTTCACTTTTAAGACGCGACAGGGAATACACACCTGAGGAAGCACATCTTCTTGACGTGGCTCTTATGCTCCACGTAGAACACGGCGGCGGAAACAACTCAACATTCACATGCCGCGTGCTCACTTCATCAGGTACTGACGCATATTCAGCATACGCTGCAGCCATCGGTTCACTTAAAGGACCAAAGCACGGCGGTGCAAACATAAAGGTTGCCCAGATGATGAACGACTTCAAGGCAAACATCTCTAACTGGGGCGACGACGCTGAAGTTGCAAGCTACATAAGAAAGACTATAAACA
>JAGDDO010000026.1 GCA_017848205.1 Oscillospiraceae bacterium
GAGACATCTAAAGTTTCATTCCCCGGCTCTTCATTATTTTCGGACACATCTTCTCCGGATACGTCGCTTACGGTTTCTTCACCGATCTGCTCGTACTCTGACGAATTTGAGATCTCTTCCGCAAGAGCGCTTATTCCATCACTTTGCAATAAAAAAACAGCAACTAAAATTGAAGCTGCTGCACGTTTAAAAACAGTTCTGCATCTTTTCATTGAAATAACCCCCGTACATATTGAAATTGCGCGTTTTTTGCATCAAAATAATACTATACTTTATTGCGCTAATGTGCAATAGTATTTTGCCAAAAGAGTATACATTTTACGCATATATCTTGCACCCTATCAGCTTTCTTGTTATTATCGTCTTATCTTAAATATGCCGATATATATACTATAACAATCTAAGGGTTCTTTTGTCGGATTCCCGACAGCGGAGTTGCTCCTCCGAAATTCCCTGCTATAAAAACACAATACACACATTAGGTTTGCAGGAGATCATTGACTCCTGCTGAAAGGAGTTTTTATGTCAAAAAACGGTAATCGCGAATATAAGAGCGATCTTTTCTCCATGCTCATGCAGGAGAAACCTTATGCGTTGGAGACTTACAACGCTGTTAATAATTCTAACTATTCCGATCCCGATGAGATCGAGATCATTACACTTGAACACGGAGTTTCATTATCAATAAGAAATGATGCAGCCTTTATTCTTGATATGAATGCCAATTACTATGAACACCAGTCAACCTACAATCCCAACATGCCTTTAAGGGACCTTTTATACTATGCAGAGGATTTAAGGCGCTGGGTGGAAACTGAGAAGAAAAACCTTTACGGAATGTCAAAAGTACTTATTCCCACACCTCATTTTGTGGTATTCTATAATGGAAGGGACGATATTCCCGACATTACGACACAGAAACTGTCTGATCTTTTCCATAAGCCAACAGAGGATCCTGAATTGGAGGTCAAGTGCAGCGTAATCAACATCAATCCCGGTCACAATGACGACCTTTTGAAAAAAGCCTCTGCTTTATCGGGATATATGTTTTTAGTGGAACTGATCAGAGACTACCAGAAAGAAATGCTTCTTTCGGATGCGATACATCAGGCGATCGATGAGTGTATACAAATAGGCATCCTTAGGGATTTTCTGGCCAGGAGAAGAAGTGAGGTGGAAAAGGCTGTGACACTGGACTTTACATTTGAGAGACAACTGGAGTTGACTGCCCGGGATGAACGCGAGGCCGGAAGGCTGGAAGGAATTGAAGAACAAAAAGTCTTTACTGAAGCAGCACTTAAACGTGCAGAAGAAGCTGATGCGAGGGCCGATGCAGCTGAAGCAGAATTGGCAAAGCTTCGTGAAGAGCTGGCTAAGTATAAGGCAGCAGCAAACAAATAATTTTAAACATCATATGCATATGAAAAGAACCCGACGTGATTGTGCGTCGGGTTCTTGGTTATTTACATACTTGTTTTACCTGTTAGGCATATTCTGAAGTGAAGCTGCGCTAAAGCCGGGAATGATGGATTCCCAGGAAGAGGCACCGTTGATGATGCCGAGGTAGCCGTTTACGTAGGAGGCGTACTGGGGAGTATCCATGTATTTGTAGACGTTCCAGCTTTCGTTGTACTCGATTGCGAAGTTCTTGCCGGCCTCGCCCTCGTCACCTGTATGGTATATGCAGGCGTCGATATTGGGTGTGAAATGAGCTTTGTAGTACAGGTAGGCGGTGGCTGCAGCCTGGACTGCAGGTCCGGACTGGCGACCGCCGTTTAAGGTAGGGTTCGCGCCTCCGGTGGAGGAGAAGCCTACCTCCGATAAGATGATCATGGTTGACGGGAAGTTGTTCGCAACGTAGTTTGTCAGTACCTCAAGGTTGTAAGGAGAAACAAAGCTTGCGCCGGTGGAGTGTGCAACACTGTAAAGGCGAACCTTTCCGTCGTTCCAGGGATCGGAGTTGGTAAGAACCGCGGTGTACGCATGGTACGCAAGGTTCCATTTAATGTTGGGGTTAATATTGTTAATGGAACTGTTAAATGCTGTGATGAAGCCCATGGTTCCCAGTCCCTGTCACGGTTGTTCCAGGTGTGGTCACAACAGGTGAATACCTGACCTTCGGCATTGTGACTCTTGACTGCATAATAAAGGATACGGAAGGTCTCGCTGTAATTCTTCATGAAATCGTCGTGGGAGATATTTCCGGCCCAGTACCAGCGGCCCGTTGTATTTAAATAGGTATTTACCTCATTTCCAAGTATCCAGTTGTCAATGTGACGATTGCTCTTGCTGTAGTAATCCGCAAGGTACATAAATGCGGCCTCGATCTTCTCGCGGGAGCCGGCCTCTTCAACATTGAAGGCGTAATAGTTATATCCCGGTGTGCGTCCCGTTGGTGTGATCAGGTCCGTATTTCCTGCGCTCCAGCGGAGCATGATCTGCATGGTCACCGTTCCGCCGTCCGCATTTGCGGCCCTGATGTTGTCGTCGTAGTAAAGGACGCGGTTAGGATTATAAAAATAATAGGTCTTTCCATTGTAATTGTAAGCCGCATCGTGGGAAGAAGCGGATGCCATGATGGACTCGAGGTAGAAGTTATGGAAGAAATGCTTATCTCCCGCGCTTGTGCTGTAGGTTCCCTGACGTCCCTTCTTTGAAGCGGGATTGGGGTGAATGCTTATGGAAGCCAGGGCTTCGGGATTGTCTATGCTCACAGGTTTGGAGATAAGCTCATAGGACTCACCGGATTTAACGCCTACCGCAAACTTGGACATGAGATTTCCGGAAAGAGGAAAACTGATCTCAACATCCGTATCCTTATCCGCATATCCCAAAGATCCGATGGGCGCACCGGAAGCCGGATCGACCTTGACTATATGATAATAATCGTCATCACCTGATATACGGTTCTCGATAGTGGCGGACACAATGACCGAAACTCCGCTTATAAGGGATGAATTTATAACGGCTGCATCCTTTGTGGGTTCAACTTCATCGGCACCGTTTACCATATAAAACATCTTTGGAAGACAATA
>JAGDDO010000257.1 GCA_017848205.1 Oscillospiraceae bacterium
CCCAGAGTCTGGGAAGTGCTGATCTGATTCGAAGCACCCTTTTCATCGATTCCGGCATACGCAAGTGCATCAGCGCTGCCTTTTATCTGAATGTTCTTTCCTGTACCGGCCGTTATGTTACCGTATTCGTCCATTCTGATGCCTGATCCGAAAGCCTGGAAAAGCTCTTCACTGAAACTGTCAGCAGTATCAGTATCAGTTATCGTAATGTCCTTTGTTACGCCGTTGTACGAAATATTCAGTTTTCCCTTGGTATTGATCTCAGGTGCGTCCACAGAAACAGATGAGGTTCTGGAAGCTTCCTGCTTTCCGCTGAAACCAAATTTCTTAAGATCTGCCGATTCGCCTTCGACCGTGATCTTATCAACATCAGAAGAACCCTCGATCTTTAATTTGTCGCCGTCCATAGTAAAACTGATACCGCTCAGTGCGTTCTGAAGATCTGAATCAGCATTTACAGCATTGTTTATTGCATCAGCTACATTGCAGTCTTTTGTGAGATTAACAGTGATCTCTTTACCGTTGATCTTTAACTTATGCTCTTCGCCTTCCTCGGAAAACTTTGAAGCATCTATAGCTGAAGATGTAACAGAAGCCGGTTTTTCCGATGCTGTACTGCCGCCGACTTCAACGCTGCTGTATGCGCCGGATCCTGATAATTTTATCTTTCCGTCTGAATCAACGGATGCAGACACTGTAACATCAGTACCGTTAGTCTTGTTATATGAAGCTATACCCTTATTGATGAGTTCAGCCACTTCACTCTTGCCTGCTGCACCGCTTATATCAACACTTATAGTTCTGTCTCCGGCCTTTATCTCCATTGTCGTAGCCTGTTTGCCCATAATATCGCCGCCAAGCTTTACATTCATGTTATGGCTTGCCGGTACATCACTGACATACTTGGCTTCAGACGCAAGCTGTGTGACCTGAACATCAAAACTTCCTTCAACTGCATCTGAAGGTGAAACTGCCTTTACTGCAGGAGACGAGCTCTCAGTGTTTGAAGTCTTATAGGTCGATGACAAAGCAAGCGTTTTTTCGGCTGTAACAGAAAAATACTTGTCCTTGAACTCATTGATCTTGTCAATTACACTGCGGTATTCTTCCTGCTGCATTTCAAGAACTTTCTGTTTCTGTTCCTGCTTGTCTATCTTGGTCTGAATATCATTCAGCATAGACTTGACTAACCCCTCAGTGTCAAGTCCGGAATTCATACCGGAGATACCTTTATTGCTGTAGGATGCAGATGTGTAAGTATTATCAGAACTTGAATTGACCTGCATATAGATCCCCCCTGATTTCGATATATCATTATTTATTAAGTATTTTGCCTGGTGTATCAGATTATCTGCTTGATATATATATCGACATTTTCACAGTTTTTTTCAAGCTTTTTTTAAATTTTTTTCATATAATTCTGTTTTTTCGTGAAAATGACGAATCATTTTGTACATCAGTCACTGCACTGTAGTAACGTGCAGCCTTTGCACTCTGCCCTGCATTGTTTTCCTTTATCTCTTCAAGTGTCTTTTCCATTGATTTTTTCAGTCTGTCCTGTACCATCGGAATAGTATTCTGTATTCTGTAAATAATAGCATTGATCTCCTGCCTTTTTTCAAATACAGAAACCAGATCATCAGGAACATCCTTCCTGTCCGTCTGCGGCATAACTGCTTTCTTCAGTTCACCGCTTTCATCCTCTGCGCATACTGCATCTATTTCAGCAGCTATTTCGTCGGTTATCTCCCTGTATTTGTTTATACGTTCAACAGCAACATCAAGATCATCCGGCGGACATGTGAACATCCCGCTTATTTCGATCTCGGTTTCAAGAAGGACTTCTGACATTTCGTCATAGCATCTGCAAATAATTTCTGCGCTTTCACTGTGATCCATATTTCTTCTCCCTTGCTTTCATAAAAAATACAGTAAACGAATTTTTTCGTTCGCGGTATATTCCATTCTATCGGATTTTATGGTATAATAATTAAATAAACGATTATTTGGGGG
>JAGDDO010000258.1 GCA_017848205.1 Oscillospiraceae bacterium
GCACCGTATCCGAGGATCTTTTCCTTGATGACGTCCAGATCCTCATCTGCCTTTACGGACTCGGCAATGATGTATTTATCTGTCCTCTGACTCATTTTGAGAACGAGATTACCGGCGTTCTGGCTTCCGTAGACTATGATCATACGTCTCGGAGGGAAAAACATTTTATAAAGTGCCGAACTGACGAGGGTCCAGATGAGTACTATTATAAGGTCGGCGATGGTCAGGAAAACCATCGGCATGATATTCATAAAATCACGCCCTATAACGCTTATCTGACAGTAGGTTATAAGGTTGATGACAAACACTGAAATGATCTGGGAGTAAAAAGCCTCCGATTTACGAAGATATCCTACCTTGTAGCTTCCGTAGACCTGATTGAAGATCACGGCGATGACCAGATAGATACCGATAACCATCCAGTTGCCCTTCCGGTAAAACGGAAGAACGAGCTCAGTGTAATAACAGTTGTACCACACATAAGCAAACGACGCAGTAAGAAGTATGGTTATAAAAAGGGAGGAAAGCCAGTTCAGTGTCCTTTTAAAAGGTTCTAAATTTGGCATATGTTTTAGCATATATTATGTCTACCTCTTAAGGAAAGGTCTTATGTTTTTTCTTAAGGAAACACTGATCAGACCGGAAATCCGTCTTCGCAGGATTTCCGGAGGGGGTGCGGGGCTTCGCCCCGTGTCCCACGCTGATCTATGACTAAATCAGCGTTTCCTTAACGCACATATCTGCGTGCTTTGCGCAGATGCATACACTTCTGAAAGAGCCGCAAAAGCTCTGGTAAAAAATAGCACCGTTTCAGGGCACATATATATTTAATTATATCTATAAATTCGGAAAAGTCAATAGAAATTCATGCGGTCTTTTGTGAAACTTTACTTTACCGGAGCATTTTTATCGCATTATGAGAAAAATTTTAAAAAAACCACTTGCAAAGCCTCATGATCTGTGATATAATTTTAAAGATGCTTAAAGCATCATATGCGGATATGGCGAAACTGGCAGACGCGTTAGCTTCAGGTGCTAATCGGGGTAACTCGGTGCAGGTTCAAGTCCTGTTATCCGCATTTTTACCGGCAGACATCTGATAAGGTGTCTGCCGTTTTTTATAAAAAAGCAAAACAGATATTGACTTTTAAATGGAACGCCTTGACGGCGTACTACCACAAAACGGGTGCCTCAGTCACTGAGACACCCGTTTGAATTTAATGAGCAAATTTAATAACAACTAACCTCTGAATAACTCTAAAACAGGTCACTGTGAGTTCCTGTCCTTGTAAGGTAAAGAACATACTCATTACTTGTCACGGTAATGAGAACCACACTGAATAATCTGAATGGTGTTACCTAAAATGCGGTAAACAATCCTGTTCTTTTCATCTATACGTCTGCTCCAATAATCGGAGAGGTCGCCAGACAACCGTTCTGGCTTGCCGATACCGTCATAACCGTTTCGGTCAATATCATCGATCAGTTTCAGTATTCTCCGCAATGTTTTCTTATCCTGCGTTTCCCAATAGGTATAGTCCTCCCACGCTTCATCGGAAAAGGATTTAATCATCGTTCGGTAACGCTCCTATCTCGTGTACTGTTCCGCCTGTTTTCTCCATCTGAGCTGCCGAACGTCTCAATCGCTCCATGTTTTCAGCGGAATAGAACGGATCATTTGCTGTTATTTCGAATGGAATACGTCTTTCTCGGCCAACCTTGACAAGAAACATGGTAATTGCGGCGGACATTGTTAATCCCATTTCTTTGAGTGCATTTTCGGCATTAGCTTTTACATCTTCTTCAATACGAAAATTCATCTGTGTCATAACCGCCACCTCCTTATATAGTATTGTATCACATTTGTATATACATTGTCAAGTGTTAGCTTGCTTTTTTTGTTTTTCGTAGTTCAACGCTGCTCAGGATTGAGCAGCGTTTTCAATTGCGCCATAGGCGCAACCATTTTAAATGGAACGCCTTGACGGCGTACTATCACAAAACGGGTGCCTCAGTCTGAGACACCCGTTTGAAGTTAATAAGAAGATTTAATTGTGGCTAACCCATGAAAATACACAGAATAAAAGAGGGACTTTCTCTAATCCAAAGTGGAAAAACAGTCATTGATATTAAAAATAACTCTATAAGAATCATTAAAGATGAGTTAAAATAATTATAATACCAAATCTTAAATCAGCAGTTCACTGCTGATTTTTTTGTTAACAGAAAACAACCGATATTAACATTACAACCGAATTTCTATTGCAATTACACTGAAACTACGCTATAATTATTACAGATGTACAGTGCCGGACGGGCACTGACCGGTCAGGAGGATGTGTAATGAAAGTTAATGTAAAAAGAGCACTGGCTCTTGTTTCCGGTATGGTTATGGCCGTATCGGGAGTTTCAGGTTTTCAGGCGGGAAACAACAGGGTAAATGCTGCAGATAAGATACCGGCGTTTCCGGGAGCAGTCGGCGGCGGAAAGTATACTACCGGCGGGCGCGGCGGTGAAGTGGTGCACGTAACGAATCTCAACGACAGCGGCGAAGGTTCATTCCGCGAGGCTGTAAGCAAATCAAACCGTATCGTTGTATTTGATGTAAGCGGTACTATTGAACTTAAGGGAAATATCATAGTCGCAGACAGCGTGACCATCGCCGGACAGACAGCTCCGGGTGGCTCGGGAATCACGCTTAAGAACTACAAACTCGGAATGGGCGGCGACAATATCATCTGCCGTTTCA
>JAGDDO010000259.1 GCA_017848205.1 Oscillospiraceae bacterium
GCAGAACTGACAAAATCAGTCAAGAATAAACTGATTACTGGCCGCGATGCTGCCGATACCAGTAAATGGCTTGCAACTATAGTTAAAAACGCTCCGGTTGACAACTCGCCTGATGCTTACAGAACAGGCGAAACAGATGAAAAAGCAGTCAGCAGACTTCTTACAGACCTTGAAATGTTCAAGCTTCTTGAAAGACTCCACATTGCTCCGTCAGCTGTTAATAACAGTGTGACAGAGGAAAATGAGACTGTGGAACTGCCTGTGATAAAAAGTATTTCCGAACTTGACGAGAATTCGCTGGAAGCTGTTTCATCGTCAGAAAAGGCCGATTTTCTGTTTGAAAAGGAAGGTGGAAAACTGAAGCTCATCTGCGGTGAAACGCTGTACACATCTGAAAACAGCGAACTTATCCTTAAGTTTTTGGCTTCAGACGTTAAGAAAAGGACTTTTTCAGCAAAACCTGTTTACTGTCATGCGTTTGCTGCCGGAACAGAGTTAAGAAATATCGTTTTTGATGCGGAACTTGCGGCGTATCTGCTTGACTCCATTGCTTCCGACTATGACCTTGGCAATCTGTGTGCGTCTTACGGTGTGCCGGATGCAGCAGAGGAACAGATTGAATATGCTGACGTGATTAGACTTTCTGCTCTCTGCGACGTACTTGAAAAGCTCATAAAAGAAAACAAAATGGATGATCTGCTCTGTAATATTGAGCAGCCTCTTACTGAAGTTCTTGCTTCCATGGAAACAGTGGGCGTCAGAACCGATACGGACGGCGTTAAGGAATTCGGAGTAATGCTTTCAAAGGAAATTGACGAATACCGAGATCAGATCTATAAAATGTGCGGCAGAGAATTCAATATTTCATCGCCTAAGCAGCTCGGAGAAGTTCTTTTCGAAGATCTCGGACTTCCGGCAAAGAAAAAGACGAAAAGCGGATACTCCACAAACGCAGAAGTTCTTGAGGAACTCCGTGACAAGCATCCGGTAATAGAGAATATACTGAAATACAGACAGTTAAGCAAGCTCAACTCCACCTATGTTGAGGGTCTTCTCAAAACGGTCGCTGATGACGGCAGGATACACAGTGTATTTAAACAGACTGAAACGAGAACAGGACGAATCTCATCTACCGAACCTAATATGCAGAATATTCCTGTAAGAACTGAGCTGGGAAGTCAGATGAGAAAATTCTTCACATCCGGTGAGGGAAGAGTTCTTCTTGATGCTGACTACAGCCAGATCGAACTACGTATTCTTGCACATATGTGCGGTGATGAGAACATGCAGCAGGCGTTCAGGGACGGCACTGACATCCATACCATGACTGCGTCACAGGTATTTGACATGCCTCCTGTTATGGTCACCAGCGCTATGAGAAGCGCCGCCAAGGCGGTAAACTTCGGTATAATATACGGAATAGGGGCATTCTCTCTTTCGAAGGATATCGGCGTTACAGTGGCCGAAGCAGACCGTTATATAAAGAATTATCTTAAAAACTATTCAGCTGTAGGCTCGTTCATGGATCAGACCGTGGAAACCGCACAGGAAACCGGATATGTCTATACCATGTGCGGCAGAAGAAGAGCAGTTCCTGAACTTCGTGCCTCAAACAAAATGGTTCAGGCTGCCGGTAAGCGTATTGCAATGAACACACCGGTACAGGGTTCTGCGGCAGATATAATCAAGATAGCGATGGTAAGAGTATATAAAAGACTTCGCGAGGAAGGACTTGACGCTGATCTTATTCTGCAGGTACACGACGAACTTATAGTTGAAGCTTCGGAAAAAGATGCTGAACGCGCTGCAAAGATCCTTTCAGAGGAAATGACCGGTGCGGCGAACTTAAGCGTGCCGCTTATCGCTGACGTAAACAAAGGCAGGACATGGTATGATGCAAAGGGATGATGTAACAGTAAGAACGGCTGTTCTTAAGGATGTTATCAGACTTGCGGAACTTGACCAAAGCATTTTCGCTGACTTCTGGAGCGAAAAGGCGTTCATTTCGAGTGTGGACAGCAAAATGGAAATAGTTCCGGTAGTTACTCTTAACGCAACCGGTGAAATTGCCGCGTACGCTGCTGTATCCTTCGTGCTTGACGAGTGCAATATAAACAGGATAGCGGTTGCACCGGAATTCCGCGGCAGGGGACTCGGCACATATCTTCTCGGGTGCATAGAAGAGCTCCTTCCGCCTGAAGTGACCGTATTTAATCTTGAAGTGCGTGAAAGCAATACACATGCTATTGAAATGTATGAAAAATTCGGTTATACTGTATTAGGCAGAAGAAAAAATTTTTACAGGTGTCCTGTCGAGGATGCACTGCTCATGACTAAACGAAAGGTTTGATTACAGATGCTAATATTGGGTATTGAAAGTTCATGCGATGAAACTGCGGCCAGCGTTTCGGAGAACGGAACGACTATTCTTTCATCGGTGATATCGACCCAGATCGAAGAACATAAGAAATACGGCGGAGTAGTGCCGGAAATAGCCTCAAGAAGACACAGTGAAAATATACTCGGCGTTGTGCGTGAAGCACTGGACAAGGCAGGAAAGACTCTTGACGACATGGACGGAATAGCAGTGACATACGCCCCCGGTCTTATAGGAGCTCTTCTGGTAGGCGTAAGCTTTGCCAAGGGACTTGCAATGGCATCAGGAAAGCCTCTTATACCGGTCCATCACATTGCCGGACACATAGCCTCAAACTACATAGCTCACCCTGAGCTGGAACCGCCGTATCTTTGTCTTGTGGCAAGCGGCGGACACAGCCACATTATAGAAGTACTTGACCGTACGGTTTTCCGTGTTGTGGGGAAAACAAGAGACGACGCTGCCGGAGAATGTTTCGACAAATGTGCGAGAGCACTCGGCTTCCCGTATCCGGGAGGAGTGCATATAGACAAGGCCTCAGCACTCGGTGATCCCGAGACATATAAACTTCCTGTGCCGAGAGTTGCCGGAAGCGAATACGACTTCAGTTTTTCCGGACTTAAGACAGCCGTTATCAATATGGTTCACAATGCATCGCAGAAGGGAACCGAAATAAACAAAAACGATATGGCCGCATCTGTTCAGAAGACCATTTCTGAAATACTTGTAACTAAAACTATTCTGGCTGCAAAGGATCTCGGATATAAAAAGATAGTCCTTGCCGGCGGCGTTTCCGCAAACTCAGGAGTACGCAGCACGCTTACAGCAGCCTGCGAGAAGAACGGATTTGAGCTTTTCATGCCTCCTCTGTCGCTCTGCGGTGACAACGGTGCCATGATAGCCTGTCAGGGTTACTATAACTATCTTGCCGGCATTACAGCAGACGTGAGTCTTAATGCAGTGGCAACAATGTCAATTGAGAAAATTTAAAAACGAAGTGAAAGTCAGGAGTTCCGGCTTTCACTTTTCTGCTGTCATTACTGTCAGCGGATTAGAAAAGAAATATTAAAAAAACAGCGAACGCAGGTATCTTATGCGTTCGCTGTTTTTTTATTCTTCAGGTGTTTCTTCGTCCGGTATTTCCGGCCTTACGATCTTTAACTGAAGTTTTACTATTTTGTTTTCGTTCATTTCCATGATTCTTATTTCGAAACAGTCACTCTGTATGAGTTCGCCTTCCTTCGGGA
>JAGDDO010000260.1 GCA_017848205.1 Oscillospiraceae bacterium
TGAAATCATGACAGCCGAAAAAGCAGGTCTTGACACCATCGGCTGGACCTGGGGCTTCCGTCCGAAAGAGGAACTTGCATCAGCAGGTGCAGTTTATCTCGCGGACAGTGCCGAAAAACTTCTTAAAATAGTAGCAGGATAATTACGCCGTATTTTGGGCTTCATAAGCCTTTCTTTTAAAAATTTCAGAAAAATCAATAAAAATATTTTTCAAAATGACTTTTTTATGATATAATATATATAAGGATTTTTTGTTCGTATCACAGGAAACAAAAACTGAACGGATACAGGGGTTATATATGAAAATACCATATAAAAAATTTATATCAGATCCACAGAAGCTGTCATATATGTTCAACACCGTACTGGTTTTCTGCAAAATATTTTTTCTTGCACTGTTTTTTTCGCAAAACGTTATACTGATGGAGCGTGTTGAAATATTCAATTTTATCCTTACTTTATGCGGATACTTCATCATCAGGAAAAAAATGCTTCGCCTGTGGGTATTCGTACTTTACTTCAACATACTTGAGTTTATGACATTAAGCTCGATAACCGTCGGTCTTGGTTTCGGCTTTCATCTTTACACGATATCGATGATAACCGGCGCCTACTACATCAAATATGTAGGCTCAAGATTCTTCGATGACAGCCATATTATAAAGCCGACACTGGTCGCGGTGTGTGCGACCGTTTCATATTTTATCGGATCCGCATTCAACAGAATGAACGGTCCGATGTATGAAACTGATCACCGGGTCGAAACATTTTTTTTCGTATTCAATTCACTGCTTGTTATTGCCGTTCTTGTCTTCTACATGTCGACCTTCATCAGAACGATCGACGACACCGAAAACAAGCTTGCGAAAATGGCACTCGTGGACAAGCTTACCGGTCTTTATAACCGTCACTACCTTCTTTCGAAGCTTGACGATCTGAACAGAAAAGACCTCTCAGACTACTGGATAGCAATACTCGACATCGACAAGTTCAAGAAAGTAAATGACGTTTACGGTCATAACTGCGGTGACTACGTACTTAAAAGCATCGCAGAAACTGCACGTGATGAATGTTCAAAGTGTACAGTCTGCAGATGGGGCGGTGAGGAATTCATCATTCTCGCTTCTTCCCTTCAGTGTCCTGACAGCATCCTTGAATCTCTCAGAGAAAAGATAAGCGGACTTAACATGAATTTCGAAGAGCAGAATATTCATGTTACAGTTACAATAGGAACTGAAAAATACTCTCCGGACAGAAACGTGGATGCATGGATATCAGAAGCAGACCGCAAGCTTTACTTCGGCAAGAACAACGGCAAAAACCAGGTCGTTTACGTAACAAATGTTCAGTGATAACAAACCGTCTGTTCAGATAAGCTGTACAGAGATCCGGTTTACGCCGGAACCATGTTTACACCGTATATGCATATTCGAATTATATTAAGGGGATTTTTAATGAAAAGCTTAAAAAATATCAGAAATGAATTCATGGCGGATTCGAAAATAGCCAGCCGCTACTTCAATCATTTCATGGTCATGGCCGAAATACTGTTTTTCCTCTTTTTCCTCATAGGATAAATGTATGCAATAGAGTGGGTCGTACTGTTCAATTTTCTGCTTACGTGTGCAGGATATGTAATGATCAGGAAAAACAAACTCAGAGCATGGATACTGTCAATCTATTTTATAATACTTGATATCATGACTGCCGGAACGATGGCAGTCGGTCTCGGATACGGTTTTCATCTGTTCACCATATCAATGATATCTTCGGCCTACTACATCAGATATCTGGGTCAGAAAATGTCAGGCGCGCCGATGAAACCTCTTGTAGTATCATTCCTCGCACTGATCTCATATTTTACAGGGTACATCTTCATCAAGGTACATGGTCCGATATACGCTCTGAACACCGCGATCGAAACTTCATTCTTTGTAGTCAATTCTCTGATAGTTATAGGAATACTTACCTTCTACATGTCCATATTCCTTAAGATGATAAATGACACCGAAGCAAAGCTCGAAAAAATGGCACTTGTGGACAAGCTTACAGGCCTTTACAACCGTCACTATCTTCTTTCATACATCAATTCCATCGAAGATGGAAAGCTTGACAGCTACTGGATAGCAATTCTCGACATCGACAATTTCAAGAAGGTAAATGACGTTTACGGACACAACTGCGGTGACTACGTACTAAAAACCATCGCAGAAACCGCAGTAAAAACCTGCAGCGGCTGTACTGTCTGCCGATGGGGCGGTGAGGAATTCATCGTTCTCGCATCTGCGGAAACATGCAGTAATGACATTCTTGAAACGCTCCGTAAAAACATCGCGGACCTTAAGATCGAATACGAAAAGCAGGCAATAAACGTCACTGCGACCATAGGTGCCGAAAACTTTTCTGAGGATTATGCCATTGACGAATGGATCTCATACGCCGACCAGAAGCTTTATACCGGAAAACACAACGGTAAAAACCAGGTGGTTTACTGATCTTTTAAAAAAGTCAGTAAATCACCTTTACTTTTATGCGCTAATGTGCTAAAATTATAGGTAAGGTTTTAGGAAAACGCATATCTGTTTACAGATATGCGCGGGGATCGGGGCGGAGCCCCGAAATCTCCCCCCACCGTCCATCCGGATTTGCCGGATGGACGGCTTGGTCAGTTTTCAACACTTAAATGAACAGGGTGATAACATGAACAGCAAGATCAAAGACAAAAACACAGACGGACTGTTTGAAGCGATCCTTTCGCTTGAAACACTTGACGAATGCTACAAGTTCTTCGAGGATCTGTGTACTGTACTTGAAATAAAATCTCTGGCGCAGCGTCTTCAGGTCGCTAAAATGCTGAGCGAGCATCATGTCTACAATGACATTGTAAACGAAACGGGTGCCAGCACAGCCACAATAAGCCGTGTAAACAGATCACTGCACTACGGCTGCGACGGATACGACATTGTTTTCAGCAGACTTAAGGAAAAGAAAGAAAAGGAAGCAAATGAGTAATTATTCCGACTTCGCTTTTTACTACGACAGTCTGACCAGAAATGTCGACTATAAAAAAAGAGCTGCCTATTTTGACAGGCTCATTAAAAAATACTGCACCACAGGCGGACAATATCTCGTTGACCTTGCCTGCGGCACCGGCAGTCTTTCCGAAGAGTTTTTCAAACTCGGCTACGACGTTCTCGGCATAGACTATTCGGAGGAAATGCTGAACGAGGCACTTGAAAAGAAGTACGACAGCGGATACGACATACAGTACATCTGCCAGGACATGACTTCTTTCGAGCTCTACGGCAATGCAGATGCAATAATATGCGCACTTGACAGCATCAATCATCTGAGCACTCCGGAAGATATAAAAAAGACCATCGAACGCGCCTTTCTGTTTACCGAACCGGGCGGCGTGTTTATCTTCGACGCAAACACGGTCTACAAACATAAGCATATCCTCGCGGACAACGCATTTGTTTTTGAAAACGACAAAGTTTTCTGCGCATGGCAGAACTCATACAGCAAAGAAAACAACCGCGTCGATATATCGCTTGATTTCTTCGAAAAAAACGAAAACGGAAAATATGACCGATACAGTGAGGATTTCTCCGAAATAGCTCTTGAAACGGCTGTCATGGACAAATATCTTACTGACGCAGGATTTATTATCGAAGCACACTTCGACGAAGATTCATTCGATCCCGTAAAAGAAGATTCTCAGCGTATCATTTTCGTTGCAAAGAAACCATAGATGAGCTGATCTGGAAACCAGCTCAGAAATGCGGGACAAGAACCTTTCTCCCCACGTTAAGTAAACGCTGATTTATGAATTAATCAGCTCAGGGGTACAGAACAAGTTTCTTTATCCCCCGTTAAGCAAGCACTGATTTGCTCAGGGGTTCGGGGCGAAGCCCCGTCCTCCCCTTCTCCGCAAATCCGGTGTAACCGGATTTGCGGCAGCAATCCATAATACAACTATAAGGAAGTTAATATAAATGGGAATATTAAAACGTGCTATCTCAGCCGATGCATCAGCAGTTGCAATGGCTGTGGACACAACAGATATAGTATCAGAAATAGAAAAAATCCATAAAACATCAGCAGTAACAACTGCCGCCCTCGGAAGACTCACTACAGCGGCTTCCATGATAGGCTATTCACTTAAGAACAAGGACGACTCAGTTACACTCCGTCTCGACGGAAAAGGCCCTTCAGGAGCACTTATAGCTGTTTCCGACTATATGGGAAATGTCAAGAGCTACATTCAGAACCCTGTTGTCGAAATACCGCTCAACAAGCACGGAAAGCTCGACGTTGCCGGAGCTGTCGGCAGGGACGGTACTCTTTCAGTAATAAAGGATATCGGCCTCAAGGAGCCGTACTCAGGTATGATCCCTCTTGTATCCGGTGAGATAGCAGAAGACGTAGCAGCCTACTTTGCTACAAGCGAACAGGTACCTACTGTATGCGGCCTCGGTGTTCTTGTAAACCCTGATCTTTCAGTAAACTGTGCAGGAGGATATCTCGTTCAGCTTCTTCCTTTCGCAAGCGATGCTGTTATTGACCAGATTGAAAAGAATGTAAACAGCTTAAAGTCAGTTACCCAGATGATGTCTGACGGACTAACAATGGACGAACTCGTCTTAAAACTTCTTGACGGTCTTGAACCGAACCTTCTCGACGAAGCGAA
>JAGDDO010000261.1 GCA_017848205.1 Oscillospiraceae bacterium
ATTCATCATCACAACATAATGATTGTATCATTTTAAAATAACTTTTGTCAATGAAAGTTTCTATAAAATAAACGAAAATCCCGGCAGTTCGTAAGAATTACCGGAAGATTTCAAATTCCGTATTTACGTAGATTATTTCGCCAAATCTGTACCGCATATCTGTTCCGAACAAAATATTTCTTAGCATTAATAAACTTGACTGTCCAAGCCAGTTCTTCATTTGTTATACTGACTGTACGTTTTTAGATGGATCATCCGCTGCTTTCGGAAAAGTAACTGATGGAATGGAAATAATAGATTCATTTCTTAAAGTTCCACGTTCATTAAATGAAATCAACGAAATAGCTTATCCGGATAATAAAATAATAATTGAAAAAGCCACCATGATCAGTCCGGACAAAGATAACCATCCTCGTGTTCTGATGACAATGAACGATTTTCTAAAATAAGTACAAACCTTAGAAATCAATTTTAGGCGTGTTCCATTTAAACAAGCAACACATCTATAAATGGTGAGCTGCCTTCGGTAGTATCCGGCATCACTTGTTTTAACTTTGACTTTTTCAGGATCGTTATTATTCTTTGATTTTTTGTTTGATTTACTTGACAGAAAAAGAAAAATTGGATATAATATCTATAGAGGGTGTATCTCAGCCCTAAATGAGAAACTTATCAAGAGAGCTTCTCTTGGCTCTAAGCAAGACATTTAAAAGTGAGCGTTTCGCAGCTCTGAGTGCGATCGTAACAGGCACTTTCAAAGAAGATAGATTCTTTCAGATAAGAAACTGCTTGTAACACAACTATACTACAGCATAAAGCTTAATGAATCAAAGGCGGGAATCTCTTTATCGGAGACTTCCGCCTTTGTACTGTTAAATTTTTGGCATAATAAGTGATACGAGACTTTTGTTTCAGCGTACAAAACAGTTGCACATATTTGTGCAGCTGTTTTTTCAATTGTGCCGCAGGCACCACCATTTCGGCTGAAAAATCGGATGACAAAAGGACGACAAATACCCAAAAACAAAAATCCCGGCGATTCGTATGAATTACCGGGATTTTATTTAAACTACGTATTTACGTGAGTTATGAATTACTTCATAGCCTCCTCAACAGCAACTGCGCAAGCAACTGTTGCACCAACCATCGGGTTGTTACCCATGCCGATGAGACCCATCATTTCTACGTGAGCAGGAACTGATGATGAACCAGCGAACTGAGCATCAGAGTGCATTCTGCCCATTGTATCTGTCATACCGTATGAAGCAGGACCTGCAGCCATGTTATCAGGGTGAAGTGTACGACCTGTACCGCCGCCTGAAGCTACTGAGAAGTACTTCTTGCCAGCGTCAGTTCTTTCCTTCTTGTATGTACCTGCAACAGGGTGCTGGAATCTTGTTGGGTTTGTTGAGTTACCTGTGATAGAAACGTCAACGTTTTCCTTCCACATGATTGCAACGCCTTCTGTTACGTCGTTAGCGCCGTAGCAGTTAACCTTTGCACGGAGGCCGTTTGAGTAAGCCTTGCGGAATACTTCCTTAACTTCACCTGTGTGGTAGTCCATTTCTGTTTCAACGTATGTGAAGCCGTTGATTCTTGCGATGATCTGAGCTGCGTCCTTGCCGAGACCGTTGAGGATAACACGGAGAGGAGTCTTACGAACCTTGTTAGCCTTTTCAGCGATACCGATAGCACCTTCAGCAGCAGCGAATGATTCGTGACCTGCGAGGAATGCGAAACATTCTGTTTCTTCTTCGAGGAGCATCTTGCCGAGGTTACCGTGACCGAGACCAACCTTTCTCTGGTCAGCAACTGAACCAGGGATACAGAAAGCCTGGAGACCTTCACCGATAGCTGCAGCAGCGTCAGCAGCCTTCTTGCAGCCCTTCTTGATAGCGATAGCGCAGCCTACTGTGTAAGCCCACTTAGCATTTTCAAAACAGATAGGCTGGATACCTTCAACGAGCTTGTAGATGTCGAGGCCCTTAGCCTTGCAAACTTCAGCACACTCTTCGATAGAGTTGATGCCGTATTCTTTGATTACAGCGAGAATCTGCTTCTCTCTTCTGTCATATGATTCAAATAAAGCCATTGTAAGTTTCCTCCTTATTCTTTTCTTGGGTCAACGAGCTTAACTGCATCAGCAACTCTTCCGTACTGACCCTGAGCCTTTTCAAATGCTGTGTTAGCATCATCGCCGGCCTTGATGAAGTCCATCATCTTTCCGAAGTTTACAAACTTATAGCCAATGATCTCATTGTCTTCGTTGAGAGCGAGCTTTGTAACGTAACCGTCTGTCATTTCGAGGTAACGAGGACCCTTTGCGAGAGTACCGTACATTGTACCAACCTGTGAACGGAGGCCCTTACCGAGGTCTTCAAGACCTGCACCGATTACAAGACCGTCTTCAGAGAAAGCACTCTGTTAACGACCGTAAACGATCTGGAGGAAAAGTTCTCTCATTGCTGTATTGATAGCGTCACAAACGAGGTCTGTGTTGAGAGCTTCGAGGATTGTTCTGCCAGGGAGGATTTCAGAAGCCATAGCTGCTGAGTGTGTCATACCTGAACATCCGATAGTTTCAACGAGACACTCCTGGATAACGCCTTCCTTACCGTTAAGTGTAAGCTTACATGTACCCTGCTGCGGAGCACACCAGCCTATTCCGTGTGTAAAACCAGAAATATCCTTGATTTCTTTTGCCTTTACCCATTTTGCTTCTTCAGGAATTGGAGCAGCACCATGAGCAACGCCCTGTGCGATAGGGCACATTGTTTCAACTTCATGAGAATAATTCATATTCTTAAACTCCTTTCAGTATTATGCTGTTAAAAACGCATTACTGTTTTATTATACTACATGGCCGGCCTTTTTTCAAGTATTTTTAAACTTATTTTTCTTTACTTTTCCGACCGGCTCTGTTATAATATACTTAACGTAATCTTTTAGTAAGGAGCGTCATTATGAAAAATACAATATTTGCAGTTGCGCTTGTATCTGCTTTAATAATAATTACTGTACTGACTATGTCATTTTTCAGGGAAAACCCTGATGTATCATTCAAAAGGGATGAAAACGTCTATTATCAGGC
>JAGDDO010000262.1 GCA_017848205.1 Oscillospiraceae bacterium
CGCTGCGATGAACTGGCCCGCGCCGCGATTGATGAATACCGGAGAATCTATCCGGAACCGGAAAAAAACGATTCCGAAAACAGCTGACAAGGTTATACAGCCAGAAACACGTCCCAAAAGAGGGCGTGTTTTTTATACTCTTTTTGCAGAAATGATCATTAAGGATTCTTATTCATATTGTTTCGGCGGAAAATATACAGTATGTAAAAATGAACAAGCAGGGGAAAGAAGTCTTATTTCCGGAGTTCGTAATAATATAAAAAAGGAAAAACATTGACAGTGCGCATAATACATTTCGGAAAAATCCTTGTTATTTGCATAAAGAACGAATTGACATGCTCAACATCTGGGGGTATAATTTATTTAACTATTCGCTAAACCATAGTTTTACGAATAGTTGATAATTATTCTGCAATTATTTCAGATTTCCGGAGGTGTCCCAGCTTTGGCTTATCCAGTCAATCAGTATCGTGAAGAATCTGATGCAAAACGCATTCTGCAGATTCGTGAAATGATCCGGGAGCTCCCTCAGTCATGTTCAGATTTCATCCGATCCATTGCAGTTACGACCAGTACTTTAACGCGGCTTGCTTATACGATAGATCTGAAAACATTTTTTTATTTTCTGCATTCGGAGCGTATTTCTTTTGCTGATAAGCCCCCTGCACTGTTAACCGATCAGGACCTTGAGAAGCTGACTCAAAGCGATATCACTGCCTATACTGAATATCTTACCTATTATTTCAAAGCCGATGATGATTCGGTACCTAATAAAGTATATGTAAATCATGAATTATCCATCAAACGAAAATTATGTTCTATTCGTTCCTTTTATGATTTTTTATTTAAGAACCAGCGGATTGCATCAAATGTTACTGAACTTGTTCCCCTGCCGAAAATTCATGAAAAACCGATTATCAGGCTTTCCAAAGAAGAACTGGTCCGTATCCTTAACACTGCTCAAAGCGGTGATCAGTTGTCCGAAGGCCAGCAGAAATATCAGAAAATCACCGCAAAACGTGACTTTGCGCTGCTTTCTCTCTTTCTTGGGACAGGAATCCGGGTCAGTGAATGTGTCGGAATGAATGTAAATGACGTGGATTTTGAAAACAACGCATTTGTAGTGACAAGAAAAGGCGGAAACCAGGTTGTACTGTATTTTTCTCCGGAAGTCGCGGATGCGCTTTCAGAATACATCAATGAGAGAAAAGACATTGAAACAGTTCCAGGGCATGAAAACGCTTTGTTTCTGAGCCTGCAGAGAAAACGAATATCTCAGAGAGCTGTGCAGAATCTTGTAAAAAAGTATGCTTCCGTGGCTGCGCCGCTGAAACCCAAAATCAGTCCGCATAAACTCAGAAGTACATACGCAACCAACCTGTATAATGAGACTGGCGATATATACCTTGTTGCTGATGTTCTCGGCCATACTTCAGTTGATACAACACGGAAACATTATGCAGACATGACTGATGCAAGAAGGCGAATGGCAGCTGAACATGTTCATCTTCCGGGAGATCCCGATTTCAGGCCGGATTAATCTGTCAGTTTCCGGATTTTTGCGGTCAGTTCCCGGATTTCCCCGTTGGATGCCTCCTTGAGACCTGCGGCATAACGCTGCAAGGTTTCAAGTGCTTCCATAAGCTC
>JAGDDO010000263.1 GCA_017848205.1 Oscillospiraceae bacterium
GATAACCCGCTCAATATCTCTCCATGTCATAATAATCCTCCAATGATCACTTGTCTTTTGGTTTATCCTTCTTTTCAGTACACCTTAAGGTCTTCACTCTGACTTCTGCCTTTGTAAATATCGACCTCATGTATTCATCGATCATGTTACGCGTGACATAGTCGTAGTTCTTCCCCTCGAATGTGATCTCAAACTTCTTCATGCATAACCTCCCGTGATACCTATTCTCAGCCACATCTTTCCGGCATTCCCGTAGTTCCAGATCTCACCGTTCAACGGATCATCAATGATAACTGTTATTTGTTTTTTCGGAAACTGCTCTGCAAGTTCGTCAAGCGTTATATAATCCGCTTCACAGTCGCATAGTTCTGCGGTTTCGTAGCTTTCATCATCCTGCCGCCACTTTACATCAGCCGGCGTAAGATCACTGAGCCATCCGAGATATACCGTCGCCGACCTGACTCCGTCAAATCGCCATATCACTGTATCGCCCGGAATCTCTTCATGCATCTTTTTCGGCGGGTTAATATACTCCTCGACCACTTCACCGGCAGTACGAATCACACCGTCAGGGCACTTGATCAGATAATTAGCGTACTTGTTCTTCTTTTGCAGCCGAATGCACTCAAGAAATGCATTTGAAGCTGAATCACATTCGCCCTCCGGCACGCATTCAAAGCACGCACTGTCGGTCGTGAATATCAGGAATTTTTCTGTTTCATTTTCCATTCTTCTTCTCCTTTGCCTTGTTGTGTGAGATCAGTGCCTGCTGATAAAGGATCAATGCCGCGGAAGCATAGCTCATTCCTGTTGCTTCTGCCACAGTTTCCGTTATCACGTCAAAGGCTATTACCGCTTCTGCAAGCACGTCAAGCCGCTCTCCGGCAGCATTTACATGAGCTTCCTTTTTATAGACCTTAATCGTCAGCATTCGTTTCACCTCTGTTTTCGTCCAGGATTTTGTTTATTTTCTTTGTGTCCCAGAATTGCGGAAGTCGTTGTAACAAGCAACCACCGCGGATGTCAAACAGCGGACAGTCCGTGCAGTATTCGTAACATAAGCATATCTCTGCAATGAGTGTCAGGTCTTTCATTTCTTTTCCTTTCTGTCAAATATCGGACTGCTGTCGTGATCTCTCAGCCACCTTTTCGCCCTGTTGCGTTCCTCCGGTGTAAATGTCGTTACCTCCGGTATGCACTTGTATGCTGTCAGTCGTATGACTTCCGGTATTCTTTCACCGTTAAAGCCGAAACCAATCAGACCGGTCTTTACTTGCGGACAGTACTGCTCAATATAATCTTCAAACAGTGATATATCGTCATTTTCGAGAACCGCTCTTAAAGCCTTGTCTCTCACGCTGACGGCTTCACTGATCATTTCGTCATTAATCTTATGCATCTATTCCCGCCTCCTCCTTGTATACGACTTCCAGTTTGTGATTCAGAATGCATACGATCACTCTTGAATCGTTGTTAAGCTTATCCCTTGTTATTTCTTCGAGTGCATTCAGCGCATCTTCGTAAGTGTCGTACTGCACTGCAAACGGCACATAGCCGGTGCGCTTGTATACCACAAGAAAACCTTTGAATCTACCTTCCTTCATTGTTTTCTCCTGCAATACTCAAATACTCCGTCTTTCGTTTTATCGTAGACAAAAGGAATATCCTCAAAATAGGCTGACGCTTTCATGTACTGCGGCGCTGTCAACTTTAAACAAACACGATAATCAAGTTCAGGGATCCTGATAAACCGTTCAATTCTGTGAACGCTTTCTTTGTAACACAATTCGCATTTAGGGTATTTTTTTATATACCACTCTATCTCATTCCACGTCATTGTTTCCTCCTTATTACATTTTATCAAGAAAATATCCTACAATGATTCCGAGCAAACAAGAAACGCAAGATAAAATGCACATAATCGCCACGTCAGACATTGTTTTCACCTCTCAGTTCGATAATACAGTCACAGCAATACGGCTCGTTCTCGTTCGGATCCATGTGAAGTTTGCCGTCTTCACTCATATGCAGAAATTCACAGTTTCGCGGAAGATTCAAACCGTATTTAAGCTCTTTTTCACACCTCGCACACCTGACATAAGCGTGCTTTAAGAAATCCTCTGTGTAGCGTTCCATTGCCTTTATTAACCTTCAAGTATACTTTGAAAACCTGGATCATTCGCTATCTTTTCCATACAATCGTGACAAACTGGCGTTGTGTTTTTTCTTGGATCATTATTGGTGGTAACCACCGCGCCTTTTATGCTGCTGTAATAGCAGATTCTGTCGTTAAACTTCATTTCTTTGCCGCATTCACTGCATTTTGCTGTTGCAACTAAAGCAAACTGGCTCAGGGCACTAATTTCAAGGTTAAGCTTTGTAATCTCCCATTTGTGTAACTCTTTCATTGTTGGTTTTGACATAATAATCTTTCCTTTCGGTTATACTTCCACTATCTTGATCTTATGCATATAAAGCATCAGTTTCCGTTTTATCAGATACTCTTTCGTGTGCATTCCCTTTGCGTCCTCGACGACTAACTCACCGTTGTTATCGAGATACACAAAGTCCGCTATATATTCACACTTGCGTTCTAACAGTTTCCCAGGCTTCTTTTCTCCTTTGTGCGGTCCGGCTTTGTAGAGTTCGTGGCTTGTCTCACGCTGTTCGGGGATAAGCATAAAGGCAACCTGTGTCCTGAGGTTTTTAATATCTCCGGCTTTCTGTAGGAAATACAAGTCCTTGTACCGCTCCATTTCGTGTTTGGAGTCGAACGTAAGGCCATTCCACTGACATTTTCTGTTTCCATATTTATTCCTCATATTCCCTCCGATAGTCTTCGTTCCGCTCTCCAGTAAAAGCATGAAACGGTCTGCTTCATTTCGTTTATCTCACGTTCCGGAAGCTTTACTGACAGCATCGTGATCACGTTGTCAGCGATGTTTTTTGCCGTTTCCGCTTCTATCGGATTTCTTGCCATCGCTATTTCGTGAAGCATCCGTCGATAGTCTTCCATCAGCTTTTCTTTTTCTGCCATTCGTCGCTTTCCTCCTCTTCCGCATTTCCGCCATTACTTCCTGAAAGCTCGGTTCCTGCCGAAGGTGAAC
>JAGDDO010000264.1 GCA_017848205.1 Oscillospiraceae bacterium
AAGGCATTCGAGAAGATAATCTCGGCTATCAAGGCTGTAAGAAATACACGTACAGAAATGAACGTACCTCCGTCTGTAAAGGCTAAGCTCTTCATCGAGACCGCCGACAAGGAGCTCTTCAACTCCTGCGCGGTATTTTTCGAGAAGCTCGCTTCCGCTTCCGCAGTTGAGACAGGTGATAAGTTCGATATCCCCGATTCCGCAAACGCTGTTACAGATTCAGCTCGTATATTCATTCCTATGGACGAGCTGGTTGACAGTGAAAAGGAGATAGCACGTCTTGAAAAGGAAAAGGCAAAGGTCCAGAAGGATATCGACTTCCTCAGCGGAAAGCTGAATAATCAGGGCTTTATCGCAAAGGCTCCGGCTCAGCTCATAGACGCTGAAAAGGCAAAGCTTGCAAAGGCTGAAGAAAAAATGGCCAAGATAGAGCAGTCTATCGCAGCATTCAGAAAGTGATACAAAGAAAAAGCTCCCAGAACGGGAGCTTTTTCTTATTTTATTATTATAAAGGAGTTGAAAATGAAGATACTTAGTTATCTGTTTCTGATCTGCGCTTTTTCTGAGTTGTTTCCTCTTCTTCGTCTGCCTCGGAATCGCTGTTTTTCTTTGACTTTTCCTGAGTCTTTTCTTCAAGTGTGATCTCCAAGGTCTTTTCATCACCGTTTCTTACGACTGTTACCTCTACCTTGTCGCCTGCGGATAAAGCGTTCAGTTCAGCAAGCAGGTCGGAATCCGACTTTATCTTCTGACCGTTGAAGGAAACGATTATATCGTTTTCCTTTATACCTGCCTTTTCAGCTGCGCTGCCTTCATTGACCTTTGCTACGAATACTCCTACAGGGAGATTGTACATCTGTGAAGCTGTCTCAGTAACATTGCGGCAGGAGATTCCCAGCTGTGCCTTGCCTGTAACATAGCCGTATTTCATAAGATCATCAATGATGCTTGCCGTTGCATTTGAGGGGATAGCAAATCCGATACCCTCGATGGAAGCCTCAGACGAACCGTATGATGAGGACATCTTTGAAGAATTGATACCGATGACCTGACCGTACTTATTGATAAGAGGACCGCCGGAGTTTCCTGAATTTATTGCGGCGTCGGTCTGGATAAGGTTCATCGCCTTGTTGTTGATTGTAATGTGACGGCCGAGACCGGAGATCATACCGCCGGTTACTGTGTCCATCAGATCAAAGCCGAGAGGATTTCCGATAGCGATAACGGATTCTCCGAGCTTCAACTCGTCGCTGTTGCCGAATTCAGCGGCTGTAAGGCCTGTCTCGTCTATCTTTAATACTGCAAGGTCGCAGTCAACGTCGTATCCGATTACCTCAGCGTCATAGGTCTTTTCATTTTCAAGGAGAACAGAAACACTGTCTGCTTCGCCTGCACCGTATTCGCTGTCATAGATAACATGGGCGTTTGTTACGATATAGCCGTTTTCAGATATGATAACGCCTGTACCGGTACCCTTGTACTCCTGTGTTGAAGAACCGCTGTTTCCGTTTCTGCCGCTGCCGTAACCGAAGTCAAATCCGCCGAAGCCAAAGTCGTCGAAACCAAAGTCGGAGAAAGGATTTACCGACTGCTGTACTTCCATGGAGAATGTGGACTCAACACCTACTACTGAGGGGATCATCTTTTCTACGATCTCTTCGGTGGAGAGTGCGCTGCCGCCGACCTCTTCGGGCTTTATGATGCTTACAGCCTGAGCGGCAAGCGTATCGTTCCTGTTTTCCTTTGTATCCTTGCCGTTATCATCCTCAGCTTCCTGAACGGTAGCTGTGCTGCGGAGAGAATTCTCACGTGAGAATATGCGGTAGCCCTCGATGGAGCCTGCGGAAACGATTCCCATTGCAACTACGAATGCAGCGATCTTGAGGAATGAATGCTTTTTTTCTTTCTTTGCAGCAACGGGAGTATCTGTACTGAAGCCGTTGTAGCTCTCACCGTTCTGCTGATCTTCGTTATTATTGAAATTGTAATTGTACTCACTCATATTATCCACTTTCCTTTTCGTTTTTTTCTGAGGTCCTCCCTCAGCCTGTGATTATATTATATTCAGCCATTGTGATACTGATTTGCGGTAATTGTATAGCTTTTGAGAAGTTTTTGTGTAATTTTTTTCACATTTCTGCGGTCAATGTGAAAAATGTGAAAAGGAGATAACAGAAAAAACGCGGTATATCACGTTTTTCAGCGCTTTTTATCCACGCGGTGGAAATCTGAGCGGAAATTCACGCTGTGACGGTATCATCACATTTCTCACATATTCGCAGTTACGGGAGTTATAACCTATGCAATAAAAAGGTATGCAAGTTTTTCTGAACTTGTCTTGCTATTTTCGGTAATGTATGGTATAATAAAAAATATTATTATATAAGGAAAGGAAATTTATGGACAATTCAGATATATGGAAGATAGTTCTCGTCATTGCGATGATGATATTTTCAGCCCTGTTTTCAGGTACTGAGACCGCTTTTTCCAGTGTAAACAAGCTCCGCCTCAAAAATTATGAGGCTCAGGGCAGCAAAAAGGCTAAAAAGGCTCTGAAGCTCGCCAACCGCTTCGATGAGGTGCTGACGGCAGTGCTTATAGGCAACAATATCGTAAATATCGCTACATCATCAGTGAGCACACTGTTGTTCATAAAATTGGTGGGAAGCAAGGGACCGGCTGTTTCTACTATAGTCGTTACTGTGCTTGTGCTGATATTCTGTGAGGTGCTGCCAAAGTCCTACGCCAAGAAGAACGCGGAGAAGCTTGCCCTTGCTTTTGCGCCGCCGCTTACCTTCCTTGTTACGGTGTTCAAGCCCTTCGTGTGGCTGCTCAACAAGCTTTCATCTGTTATATCCAATGGCGATGAAGCTCCGAGCGTAACTGAG
>JAGDDO010000265.1 GCA_017848205.1 Oscillospiraceae bacterium
TATCCTCTTCTTTACTTCGTCATCGTCGTCTGTAAAGGAGGAGAGTATTTCGATTATTTCATCTTCAGCATTATCAAGAACGTTAAAAATTTTTCTGTTCATCATAGAATGCCCTCCATAAAACCTCTGGCAGCAAGCAGTTCCTTTAATTTTGATGCTGCTCTGCTGCATCTCACACGGACTGCCGACGGTTTCATTGAAAGCTCACCGGCGATCTGTTTCGAATCCATATCATAGTAGAATTTTTTTATTATGATGGACGAATCAGGTTCTCCGAGAGAATTTATGCAGTCCATAAGTACCTGGCTTAATTCCTTTTTCTCGTTTTCACCTGCAATATCTTCACCGGAACGGATATCGGGCGTGCTTTCATCTTCAAGATAGACTGCTTTTCCGGCATTACGCGAATGTCTTCTGAAATGGTCTATACTTTTATTCCTTGCCACCGTTCCAATAAATACTTTGATATCTCCGGCATACGATCCTTTGCTGAAACTGAAAAAGATATCGGCAAAAATGTCACTGATACATTCCTCGATGTCTTCATCGGAAAAACTCCGGAGACGATTGAACACTATGGCTTTTACATATCTGTAATATTCCTCAAACAGGGCTGCATGAGCTTTTTCCGGAGATATGCTCTGTAACGTGTTATTTTCATAAAATGTCATCCGTTTTCCTCCTTTCTGAAGCTGTCATGACTGCTTTCATTATATACAATCGTATGAAAAAGCATAAGTGTTACATTAAAATGAGCAAATTTTTTTATTTAAGGAAACACTGATTAAATCGGAAATCCGGCTTCGCCGGATTTCCGGAGGTGGGATTTGCGGGGCTTCGCCCCGACCCCCCACGCTGATTTATGAATAAATCAGCGTTTTCCTAAAAAAATACTGTGATCATCTTATTGAAAAGCTGATCACAGCAGTGTAATAATGTATTTGATTTGCCGGTCTCATAAGAACTATGTAATGCTTTGATATTAAAGCCATTTTTTCTTTTTGAAGAATGCCAGACAGGATATTACGATAACTACGCACAGTAGAATAACGATAGGGTAGGAGATCCTGTATTCAAGTTCAGGCATGTATTTGAAGTTCATTCCGTACCAGCCTGTGATGAGGGTGAGCGGAGTGAAAACAGTCGTTACAATGGTAAGCAGACTCATTATGCGGTTCTGTTTTACGTCAAGCTGTGACTGGTAAAGATCGCGTATCTGAATTGAGTATTCACGCAGGGAATTTGCAAAGTCATGCAGTCTGGACGCACGCTGCGAGAAAAGATGGAAGTAACGTATGTTATCAGCCTTGAAAAAATTGTTTTCATTTTCTTCAAGTTCCTGCGAAAGATCGAGTATCTGCTCGTAATGAACACGCATTTCACGAAGCTCGCTGCGGATTTTATTGACCCTCTGTGAAGGATCATCACTGCTGCCCTTCAGTATCTCTGTCTCAATAACGTCAAGTTCCTCGTCAATATCTTCAAGAATATCCTGATCCTTCGCTACTATCTGTTCAAGAAAATCGTAGATAAAGCGCTCAAGACTCGGCTTTGCCCATTTTTTTGATTTCACGATGCTGGCAATAAGGCCGCTCACAAATCCGCTGTCGTCAATGAATACTATGCCTTTTTCGTCAAGAGCAAATGCAAATGTCGTGTTCGGAGCGGAAATATTCTCTCTGTCAGGTATGGAGAACGTTCCGGTAAGCGAGTCGTAGTTTACTTCTGCTTTGGTGGACCGAACCGATGACAGATCGATATCCATTTCGATGCCCATGTCGAATTTTTCTCTGGTTTCGATCCATTCTGCAGATGTAAGTACAGCCACAAACTGTTCTGCTGGATTTTTAATGTCAATTTCATCGGTCTCTACAAGTGTGTTTTTTATATAATAATACATTATTTAACCTCAAAATATTTCAAAGAGCGGAAGACTGCAGTACGCGGTCCGTGATCAGGCACATAGCTTTGAAAAGATATCAGATATCAGGAACGTAGATTCTGTTTTCCATTCCGAAAGGACGCTTTTCAGTAAGTCCGCCCGGACCAAGAAGATCGCGCTGTTCGTCGAAGACGTACATTTTAGCGTCAAGATTGTCGATCATGTAAAGTGCAAATGCTTCAGCGATGGCAGGGGAGACCACTGCTCCGTATTCCTGTTCTCCGTGATGCGCAAGGATCATGTGAGTAAGCATTTTTATCTTTTCAGGATTGTAATTCTGGCCTTCGGAATTTTTCTTGATAAGTGAAGCCCCCATGTAGAGATGACCGAAAAGAACGCCGCTTACCGTAAACTCAGCATTGCCAGTCGGATCTGTGTCGTACTCCCATATCTTGCCGATGTCGTGAAGAGCCGCTCCGCAGACCATAAGTTCTCTGTCAAGATTATTGTAGACCTCGCAGATGGTTTCCGCAGCCTTTACCATGCGGTAGGAGTGATAAATGAGTCCGCCCTTGAGATTATGATGCATTGTAACAGCGGCTGAAGATGAAGTATAGGCCTCCTTCTTGCTTTCGATTATCTTTACGGCAAGTTCAGAAAGGGGAGTATACTTACCATCGCAGTTGTCTGCATTCCTGCGCAGGATAGCAATAATCTCGCTATACATAAGATCAATGTCAACCGGAGGAACTTTAATAAAATCATTTATTGTAAGCGAGTGGTCAGCCGTGATGGTTATATCGTTTACGATGAAGTTTTTCGAACCCTGATATTCATTTACGTTAAGAATAACGTCTGCAATTGTTTCCTTAGTGATACCTTTGAGTTCAAGTGATGCAACAGAAGTGTCGAACATAGTTGCAGTCTGCTCCGTTGCACCGTCCTTCATTGTCATTCTTACAAATGTTTTTCCGTTTTTGGCAACGCTTTCGCTTATCCCTGAAATAAGAACTGGTCTACTTAAAGATGTTCCTATCTCAGCGTCTGCGAGTTTTGTGAATCTGTCATTTATCATTAAAAATGCCTCCGTGATAATTTATTTTCTTCTGCGTTCAGGATAACGCTCATAGTAACTCTGCTTGTCTCTGTACATTTCCTTGTCCGCAGTGCTCATAGCTTCACGAATATCGGTCTTTCCTTCATTGTAAAAGTAACCTATCGAAAAACTTACATCATCTGCATTTGCCTGAAGTTTCTTCAGTTTCTCGACTTTAGTTCTCAGTTCGGCTTCGGAAAGGGAACAGCATATCACCATGAATTCATCGCCGCCTGCGCGGTAGATCTCGCTTTCAGGAAAAGCCTGCTTCAGAAGAGCGGCCGATTTCTTTATGTAGCTGTCACCGGCAGTGTGTCCGCCGGTATCGTTGACTTTCTTAAGTCCGTTCAGGTCGGCAAAAACAACTCCGACACGTAAAGGCAGTGACTCACTGCCTGAAATAATATCATCAACTCTCTTGTTCATAGCATTACGGTTCATTACACCTGTAAGCAGATCAACAGCGCTCATGTATTCGAGCCTTGCAAGAAGCTGGTGATTCGCTATTTCGGATGCTATGAAATAAGTTGTTGTTTCCAGAGTGGAGCGTATCTTGGCAGTGTTTTCAGTAGCGAAATTGACTGCCCAGACATATCCGAGAGTTTCATTATTATAGTTGAGCGGATAGAGAACGATACTCTTTATACCGTACTCTTCCAGCGAAGCTATCCATTGCGGATTTCTTTCGCGTACAACATTCATGTCGCTTTCATTCTGTATAATAAGGCACGTGCTTCCGGCAATGGTATCTTTCCAGGTATCTACGATGTCAAAGAAGCTGCCGATATTTTTGTTAAAATATTCGGTTATATGCCTGTTGTCAAAATCAGGCGAAGTGGATTCACACAGTATGGAGCAGGATCTTGTTTTGTAGTCGGTCAGAAGAATGCATACATTTTCTGCACAGCAGAGCAGTCTTATATCTTCGATAACTTCATCCATGGTATGCTTGAAATCCTTGGTGTCACGAAGCTTGATGCAGGTTTCGAGCACGGATGTCGTTACTGCTGCTTCCTTGTCAGACATACGGCTGACACTGGCTTCAGGGGTAAGATCCATTGAATAAACGCAGTAGTGAGTATTTCCGTTTGTATATGCTATCGGCATTATATACATATCGACCCAGAAAGGGTATCTTTCCGGATGCATATATGTGTGAAACGGTTTTTTCAGCACCGCACCGAGATAACAGGCATTTTCAAAGTTAAGATCCTTAGGAATATAGTTTTCATAAGGTGAATTCGGAATAAACCTGTTACTGAGCATTGTATCGTAAGCCATATTATCGGAATTCTGAACTTCAATAGAATCGATATACGCCTTGTTTCCGCAAACCAGTCTGATGTTTCCGTAGTTCCCGTCAGGAAATACCTCAACGGATATAATGCATGTCATAGGTGTAAAGCTGTCTGCAAGCTGCTGTAAATCCATAATGATCCCTCCGCATAAAATCAACGAATTTCTCCGGTTTTCTGATGTGATACCGGCAGTAATCCGTACAATCGATATATGTTAATTATAGCATAATCAGTCTGTAAAATCAATTATTTTGTAGACTCCGAATAAATGTAACACTTGCACTGACGAAAGATTTAGAGTATAATAAAACTGTTAAACCTATGTTCGTATTAAATAAAGCGCAAACGGCAGTAATTCAGAATGGAGTGTATATGGAAGAGATACTTGCAAGAAATATGTACAAAGACATAAAGAACATGAACCGTGAACAAATGAAGAGCTTTTTAAAACGCATCTACGAAGACGGTTATAAAAAAGCTCTTGAGGATCATCCGGCTTCATCCTCAGGCCCTGATCTTGAAAAGCTGGA
>JAGDDO010000266.1 GCA_017848205.1 Oscillospiraceae bacterium
CGCTGTTTACGTCATCGGTCTTGCAGCTTCATTTGTCTATACAAGACTCAATGCTGTTATTACTCAGGGATTCCTTTACAGGCTCAGAAAAAAGGTATTTGCAAAAATGCAGAGCCTTCCTGTAAAATTCTTTGATACACACAATCACGGCGATATTATGTCGTACTACACTAATGATATCGACACACTCAGACAGCTTCTTTCCCAGGCACTTCCGACCATGTTTTCAGCCGGTATGACTATTGCTGTATACATTATTATTATGATCTACTACAGTATACCGCTTACTCTTACCGTCTGCGTTGGTGTTGCTGCTATGTTCATGGTAACAAAAGTTGTCGGCGGAAACTCTGCACGCTTCTTTATGCAGCAGCAGATCTCCCTCGGAAGAACTGAAGGTTACATTGAGGAGATGATCCACGGCCAGAAGGTTATCAAGGTGTTCAATCACGAAGAGATATCAAAACAGGAGTTTGATAAGCTTAATAACCAGCTGTTCGAAGATGCGAGAAACGCTAATAAATTCGCGAACATTCTTATGCCGATCATGGGTAACATAGGAAATATTGTATATGTACTTGTCGCTTTTATCGGCGGTCTGGTAATGCTTAACGGATGGGCAAATCCTTCTGTAAGAGCTCTTACAGGCAGTGAAAAGTTTCTCACTGTTCCTGTAATCATATCTTATCTCGGAATCACAAGACACTTCTGTCAGAGCATTTCACAGGTATCACAGCAGATAAATGCCATTGCAATGGCTCTTGCCGGTGCTGAAAGAGTATTCAGAATTCTTGATGAACAGTCAGAACAGGATGACGGTTATGTTGAACTTGTTAATGCTGTAAACAGAAACGGCTCTTACACCGAAAGCAATACAAGAACAGGCTTATGGGCATGGAAACACAGACACGGAAACGGTTCAGTTTCCTATACTCCTCTTCAGGGCAACATTGTATTTGAAAACGTTGATTTCGGATATGTACCTGAAAAAACTGTTCTGCATGACATTTCACTCTTTGCTCATACAGGACAGAAGATAGCTCTTGTCGGTTCGACAGGTGCCGGAAAAACGACTATCACAAATCTTATCAACAGATTTTACGATATTCAGGACGGTAAGATCCGTTACGACGATATCAATATTGAAAAGATAAAGAAAAATGACTTAAGACGTTCACTCGGCGTTGTTCTTCAGGAAGTAAATCTTTTCACCGGTACAGTAATGGATAATATCCGTTACGGAAAGCTGGATGCTACAGACGAAGAATGTATCGCTGCCGCACGCCTTGCCAATGCTGATGATTTTATCAGAATGCTGCCTCAGGGTTACAACACCGTTATCAAAGGCGACGGTTCCGATCTTTCACAGGGTCAGAGACAACTTATCTCCATTGCCCGTGCGGCAATTGCTGATCCGCCGCTTATGATCCTTGACGAAGCTACAAGTTCTATCGATACAAGAACAGAACTTATTGTTCAGAAGGGTATGGACGCTCTTATGAAAGGACGTACAGTATTCGTTATCGCTCACCGTCTTTCAACTATCAGAAATTCTGACATGATCCTTGTAATGGAACACGGACGAATTATCGAGCGCGGTAATCATGAACAGCTTATCGCTGCCCGCGGTACATACTACAGTCTTTACACCGGAGCTTTTGAACTCAAATAATCATAAAACTAACCCGTACAGATACTTAATTCACTTATCTGTACGGGTTATATTTTTACTGCTCGTCTTTCATTTCTAATACAAAAAATCCGCTCCGGAAACGGAACGGATTTTTTTTATTCGGTTATATCAGGAACTTTCTGATACTGAGCAATTATACTGCGGATAGTCCTGAATATATGCGGTTTAAGATCATCTATCAGAACCGGTTCCTTATAAAGGATCGGAGAATATGAAACGGAACTTACAAATTCACAGATCATATAGAACATTATTTCCGGCGATTCAATATTGTCGCCCTCTTCCGACATGATTTTTTCATAGGTAGCGGCTATTCCCTGCTCAGTTCCCTTTTCTCCTGAATCGATAAGATTCTTGAAAATTCCCCAGCTGAGATTCTTGGAGATAAAAAGAAGCAGTGCCTGGTTCTCCTCCAGCTGATCGATTATGTTGTTTACAACGAAAATGACCTTGTCTGTGAAAGTTTTCTGAGGATCATTTTCAAGAGCTTCCACAGCCTTTTCAAAAAGCTTTTCAGTCTTGTGGCCGATAAGCTTGTTTTTTATATCTATTTTGTCCTTAAAATACAGGTAGAAAGTTCCTTTAGCTACACCGGCACGGTCAGCAATGTCTGAAATTGAAGTATTGCCTACGCCTTTTGTCGTAAACAGCTCAAACGCCGTCTGCAGAAGCGAATTTCTCTTTTGCAGTTTCTTCTCATCAACTCTGCTCATTACAGTAACACCTCCGGTATGATAATCAGAATGCGGTCTGCATGTACATTCTGTACTGTTCGTGTCAGATGACACATGACAGTAAACTATTAGGTAAACGCTGATTTATTCATAAATCAGCGTGGGGGTAAAGGCGAAGCCCCGCAAATCCCACCTCCGGAAATCCGGCGAAGCCGGATTTCCGATTTAATCAGTGTTTCCTTAAATAAGTATAATATATAATTACATGGCTGTCAATATGGCTATAGTGCACAAATACCAGTCTTATAATATACC
>JAGDDO010000267.1 GCA_017848205.1 Oscillospiraceae bacterium
AGCAGACGGCAGGGAAAAACTTACAAACGTAGTCGTAATCTTCAAGCAGGCTAAACTCCAGAACTTCATCGAAGCAATGGAAGCTATAGATGTAAAGGGTATCACAGTTACAAATGTACTCGGCTGCGGAATGCAGAACGGTCAGCGCAACTACTACAGAGGTACTACAGTTGAAATGAACCTTCTTCCTAAGGTAAAGGCTGAGATCGCTGTATGTGCAGTTCCTGTTGAAAAGGTAGTAAACGCTGCCAAGTCCGCTCTTTACACTGGTAACTACGGTGACGGCAAGATGTTCATCTACGACATCGAGAACGTAATCAAGATCCGTACAGGCGAAGAAGGCTACAACGCTCTTCACGATTCGGAAGAATGGGAAAAATCATGATCTGATACGGGGTGAACGAAGCTCCTGCTTCGTCCTCTGTCAATGACAGGCGGTCATTGTTAAATCGCTGACCTGGCAGCCATGAGTGAAAAAATGTATTCTGTTATGATCACTTCTCCAGCATTCATGGCTGTCTTCTCATAAAAGAAATAAAAGGGAGAATTTAAAGCAAATGTCTAAATTCATTTTCGTAACAGGCGGAGTCGTTTCAGGACTCGGCAAAGGTATCACAGCAGCATCACACGGAAGACTTCTGAAACAGCGCGGCTACAAGGTCACAAAACAGAAATTTGACCCGTATATCAATGTCGATCCGGGAACAATGTCACCGTTTCAGCACGGCGAGGTTTTTGTAACTGATGACGGAGCTGAGACTGATCTTGACCTGGGACACTATGAGAGATTCGTAGACGAAAATCTTTCGGTACACTCAAACGTAACGACCGGCAAGATCTACTGGAACGTTATAACAAAGGAACGCCGCGGCGATTTCTTAGGCGGAACGGTTCAGGTAATACCTCATATTACAAATGAGATCAAGGACAGAGTCTACAGTGCAGCAAACGAAGCAGGTGCTGATGTTGTTATCACAGAGATCGGCGGTACAGTCGGTGACATCGAATCAACACCGTTCCTTGAAGCCATCCGTCAGGTAGGCACTGAACAGGGACGCGAAAACGTATGCTACATCCACGTTACACTTGTTCCGTACATTGCAGGATCTGAGGAACTCAAGTCGAAACCGACACAGCACAGTACAAAGGAACTGCTTTCCATCGGTATTCAGCCGGACGTTATCGTCTGTCGTTCTGAAAAGCGTATTCCGGATGACATGGCCGAAAAGATCGCACTGTTCTGTAACATCCGTAAAGAAGATGTTATTCAGAACCTTACGGCACCTTCCCTTTATGAGATCCCGCTCTGGCTTGAAAATGAAGGACTTGCCCATTCAGTATGCAGACATCTGGGACTTACAGACAATGCTCCGGATCTTGCAGAATGGATCGACATGGTAAGACGTGCAGAAAATGCAGGTAAAGAAGTTACGATAGGTCTTGTTGGTAAATATGTTGAACTTCACGACGCCTATCTTTCAGTTGCTGAAGCTCTCAGGCACGGCGGTATAGCAAATGACTCAAAAGTTAATATAAAATGGATCGATTCCG
>JAGDDO010000268.1 GCA_017848205.1 Oscillospiraceae bacterium
GGCAGAAAAGTGGCTGTTTTCGAAAAGAACGACCGGATCGGCAAAAAACTCCGCATAACCGGCAAGGGCAGATGCAATGTCACAAATTTCTGTACCCGTGATGAATTCATGGAAAACGTACCGGTCAACAGCAGATTTATGTACAGTTCATTTTCTGCCTTCACTCCGCAGGACGTTATGGATTTCTTTGAAAATGCAGGCGTACCGCTAAAGGTTGAGCGCGGGAACAGAGTTTTTCCCGTTTCGGACAAGGCGGCCGATATAGTTTCAGCCCTTGACCGTGAAATGAAAAAGGTGGGTGTAAAGCTTGTACACGAGACCGTAAAGGAGATAATCGTAGAGGACGGTGTCTGCTGCGGTATAAGGACAGACAGGGGTGAACACAACGCACAGACAGTGCTTGTAGCCACAGGAGGCGCTTCCTATCCGCTTACAGGTTCCACAGGGGACGGATACCGCTTTGCCGAAGAAACGGGGCACACGGTCACTCCTGTAGTCCCTTCGCTTGTCCCTCTTGAGACTGCGGACGATTTCTGCGAAAAAATGAGCGGACTGGCGTTAAAAAACGTAACACTCACTCTTTATGACGGGAATAAAAAGATTTTCAGCGAACTTGGCGAGATGTCTTTCATGAATTACGGAGTCACCGGTCCGCTGGTTCTGACGGCAAGCTCGAGAATACGAAAAATGGAACGCGGCAGATACGTTCTTTCCATAGACCTTAAGCCGGGACTTGATGAGGAAAAGCTTGACAAAAGAATTCTCCGCGACTTTACCGAAATGTCTTCTGCAGAGTTCAAAAACGTTCTTGTAAAGCTTCTTCCGTCAAAAATGATACCGGTCATAGTAAAGCGTTCCGGTATATCTTCCGTAATAAAAGCCGGACAGATCTCAAAGGAACAGCGTAAAGGCCTTGTTAAGCTTCTCAAGGACTTCAGACTGAATGTCACTGACTTCCGTCCTGTTGAAGAGGCGATAGTCACCAGCGGCGGCGTCAGCATCAAAGAGATAGACCCTAAGACCATGGAGTCAAAAATAGTCAGCGGTCTGTTCTTTGCCGGTGAAGTCATCGATGTGGACGGATATACAGGCGGATTCAATCTTCAGATAGCATTTTCGACAGGATATACTGCCGGAATGAATATATAGGGAAACGCTGATTTATTTATAAAACAGCGTGGGGCAAGGGGCGAAGCCCCGCAAATCACCCCTTCCGAAATCCGGCGAAGCAGGATTTCGGATTTGATGAGTGTTTCCTTAAAATAATCAGAAAAGAGGTATATTAAAATGATAAATGTTGCCATCGACGGACCTGCAGGTGCAGGCAAAAGCTCAATAGCGAAGGCTGTTGCAAAGGATACAGGATACATCTACGTTGACACAGGGGCTCTCTACCGTGCTGTAGCCCACTACACGCTTGAAAAGGGCGTTTCACCTGATGACAGCGCTGCGGTAGTTGCACTTCTCGACGGACTTGAAATAAAGCTTGCATACAGCGAAGGCGTTCAGAAAGTTATTTCACAGGGAAATGATGTTTCAGGAAAGATAAGAACTCCTGAGGTATCAATGGCGGCATCAAAGGTATCGGCTATCCCTGAGGTAAGAGCATTCCTTTTTGATCTCCAGAAGAAGATAGCCGCTGAAAACAACATCATCATGGACGGCCGTGACATCGGTACAGTGGTGCTTCCTGATGCACAGCTTAAGATCTTCCTTACAGCAAGTGCGGAAGAACGTGCAAGAAGAAGATTTGCAGAACTTAAAGATACTGACGGAGTAACTTTCGAAAGCATTCTTGCCGATATAATAAAGCGCGATGAAAATGACATGAACCGTGCGGTATCACCTCTTAAGCAGGCTGAAGACGCAGTTCTTGTAGATACAACTGAAATGACGATCGAAGAGGTAATTGCACTTCTTGAAAAGATGATAAAGGAAACTGAGGCAAAGGAGGCGTAACCCTTGTTTTTATACGGAATAGTACGCCGCGGAGCTATACTTGCATATAAGATCTGGTACAGAGTCAGCTTTGAGGGTGTTGAGAATATCCCTGATCCTAAGGACGGTACCTTCGTAGTAGCCTGCAATCACAGATCGTATGCTGATCCGGTGCTTCTTGCACTGAAGATAAAAAGGCCGTGCTGTTTTATGGCCAAGGAAGAACTGTTTAAGAATCCGCTGTTTTCAGCGCTTATCCGTTTTTTCGGTGCTTTTCCTGTACGACGCGGTGCAGGTGATGACGGCATTATAGATACGGCTGTAGGAAAGCTTAAAACAGGAAAAAACCTGGCTATTTTTCCTGAGGGATCACGTTCAAAAGACGGAAAAGTCGGACGCGGAAAAACAGGAGTTGCTCTTATCGCTGCTAGGGCAGGTGTTCCGGTCTTACCGGTGGGCATAGCTTATGAGGGAAAGCTTCATTTCGGAACAAAAGTAACTGTACGCTACGGAAAACCGATCAGCCCGGAACAGCTGAAGATCAGTGAAACACCGCAGCCGCGTGAGCTGAAAATGCTGAAACTAACGATCATGGATGCTATAACTGAACTGGTGGAGAAGTAATATGGGAATTGAAGTAGCAAAGTCAGCAGGTTTCTGTTTCGGCGTTGACCGTGCAGTGAAAATGGTCTATGCTGAGATAGAAAAAGGCGGAAAGGTGGCGACTTTCGGTCCTATTATCCATAACAAGGACGTTGTCGCTGAACTCGAATCAAAAGGCGTCAGAATAGTAAATGAGCTTTCTGAACTTCAAAATGATGAAAGACTTATACTCAGGTCTCATGGAGTAGGCAGATGTATATATGAACAACTCGATGAAATGGGTAATGAATATATAGACGCTACATGTCCTTTCGTTGCGAGAATACATAAAATCGTTAAAGAACAGTCTGAACAGGGCAAAATCATACTTATTGCAGGAGATGCAAATCATCCAGAAGTTGATGCAATTGTAAAACATTGTGTGGGAGAATGCTATGTTTTTGCCAACGAAGAAGAATTGAAAGAAATATTTCAAAAAAAAATCGGTTTTTTGAAAAAAAAGGTTGCAATTGTCTCGCAAACCACGTATAATATAATAGTGTGGAATAAATGTGTTGACATTATTCCGGATACCTTCAAAGATGTGACTGAGGTTTTCGATACGATTTGTAACGCCACGTCGGACAGACAGACAGCGGCTATTGAACTGGCTAAACGTTCGGATGTGATGATCGTGATTGGCGGAAAACACAGTTCCAATACGATCAAGCTATTCAATGTATGCAGCAGGTATTGTCCGTCTTATCACATAGAGAATTCCGATGAACTCTATGATATTGATCTGACAGGCGCGTCTGAGATTGGTGTCACAGCCGGAGCATCCACACCGGCTTATATAATTAAGGAGGTTATTCTAAAAATGAGCGAAATCCAGAAAAATCAGGAAGAGGAATTTAGCTTCGCGGAGGCACTTGAACAGTCCTTCAAGAAAATACATACAGGTGAAAGGATCAAGGGAACCATTGTTGCTGTTAACAATTCTGAAGCAACTGTTGACATCGGAACTAAGCATACAGGCTTCATCAGCGCTTCTGAGCTTTCAAGCGATCCGACAAAGAAGCCTGAAGATGTAGTAAGCGTAGGCGACGTTGTTGACCTCGTAGTAATCAAGATCAACGACCAGGACGGTATCGCAACTCTCTCAAAGAAGAAAGTTGACGAAATGGTTGGCTTCGACAACATAGTTAAGGCTATGGAAGAAGAAAAGATCCTCGAAGGTACAGTTCAGAGAGCTGTTAAGGGCGGCGTTATCGTTCTCGTTGACGGCATCGGCGTATTTGTACCTGCTTCACAGACAGGTCTCGGCCGTGACGAAGACATCGAGAAGCTCGTTAAGCAGAAGGTTTCTCTCAAGCTTATCGACGTTATCCCGCAGAGAAGAAGAGCAGTTGGCTCTATCAAGCTCGTTGCCAAGGCTGCAAGAGAAGAAGCTCAGAAGAAGTTCTGGGAAGATGCAGAAATCGGCAAGACATACAAGGGTGAAGTTAAGTCAATCACTAACTACGGTGCATTCGTTGACCTCGGCGGAATCGACGGTATGGTTCACGTTTCAGAACTCTCATGGAAGAGAATCAAGCACCCTTCAGAAGTTGTCAAGGTTGGCGACACTCTTGAAGTTTACATCAAGGAACTCAACCAGGAAACTGGCAGAATCTCACTCGGCTACAAGAAGGACGAGGACAACCCTTGGAAGAAGTTCTCTGATTCTTACAGCATCGGTGATGTAGTTAAGGCTACAATCGTTTCAATCACACCATTCGGTGCTTTCGCAAGCATCATTGACGGTGTTGACGGTCTTATCCACATCTCACAGATCGCTAACCAGAGAGTTGAAAACGTTAAGGACGTTCTTTCAATCGGTCAGGAAGTTGAAGCTAAGATCACAGAATGTGATATTGAAAACAAGCGTGTAAGCCTCTCAATGCGTGCTCTTCTTTCAGAAGACGAAGCAGAAGATGCTGAAAACGAATAATTTAAAGAAGTAACTTAAGTTCTTTGAATCTGTTTCTCCGGATCCATATCCATTTTGGGTCCGGAGTATTTTTATATTATTTGAAAACTGATTTGCTGTTATTTCTGCAGCGGAAAGGAGCAGGGCCATGAAACGGCTTGTAATCGGAATACTTGCACATGTTGACTCAGGCAAAACAAGTCTGTCGGAGGGACTGCTTTACAGTTCCGGAGACATCAGAAAGCTCGGAAGAGTTGATCATAAAACATCGTTCCTTGATACCAGCAGTGTTGAAAAGGACAGGGGAATTACAGTGTTTTCAAAGCAGGCTGTCATACATCTTGATGATACGGAAATAACCCTTCTCGATACTCCGGGACACATCGACTTCTCAGCCGAGACTGAAAGGACGCTTCAGGTGCTCGACTATGCCGTTCTTGTAATAAACGGATCGGACGGTGTACAGAACCATACACGTACTCTGTGGAAGCTTCTTGAACGCTACGACGTTCCTGTGTTCGTGTTTATAAACAAGATGGACCTTCCGGGGACTAACAGGGATGATCTCATTTCTGACGCAAAGAAAAAGCTGAATGACTCATGCTGCCGTTTCGACAGGGATCTTTCCTCGGAAGAGTTTATGGAAGAAGCAGCGTCCCATGATGAAGTCCTTATGCAGAAATTCTTCGACGGTGAGGCTTTTGAAGATGCTGATCTTATCAGATGCATTAAGGAAAGAAAGATCTTCCCGTGCTTTTTCGGTTCAGCACTGAAGCTTGACGGTGTTGACGCTTTCCTGAAAGCCATAGACAGATTTACTGAAGCTCCGTCCGAAAATAATGAAATCGCTGCAAGAGTTTTCAAGATAAGCGAGGACGAGCAGGGCAACAGACTTACTCACATGAAAATAACAGGCGGAAAGCTTCATGTGCGTGACATGATCGGCGAAGAGAAAATAAGCCGTCTGCGTGTCTATTCCGGACTTAAGTTCCAGCCTGTTGATGAAGCCGTTCAGGGAATGATAGTGGCTGCCACAGGACTTGATGCGACATATCCGGGACAGGGTATAGGCAGTGAGGAAGAC
>JAGDDO010000027.1 GCA_017848205.1 Oscillospiraceae bacterium
ATGCTGGAAGACAACGAAATAATCGATCTTTACTGGGCAAGATCGCAGCGGGCGATAAGTGAAACGGACATAAAATACCGCAGCCGCTGCCTCAGTATAGCGAAAAAGATACTTAATGACAACTCGGATTCGGAAGAATGCCTTAACGATACTTATCTTACTGCGTGGAACAGGATGCCGTCTGAGCGTCCGGATTTTCTCAATGCATTTCTGTTCCGCATTATAAAAAATCACTGCATGAACAGACTGAGATATCTGACAGGTGCCAAAAGAAAGGCTGATGCGGTATTGTCTATCGACGAACTTGAAGAATGTATCAGCGGAAGATCTGATACCGAGGGTGAATTTGATGAAAACGAGCTTGTAAAAGCACTTAATGAATTTGTCGAGAGCCTTGACAGCGGAAAAAGATTTATTTTCATGAGACGCTACTGGTACCTTGATTCACAGGCACAGATAGCTGAAAAATGCTCCGTTACGGAGGCAAACGTGAAAACGATCCTTGCAAGACTGCGTAAAAACCTCAGAAGTTTTCTGGACGAGAGGGGGTTCAATGCGTGAATAAGGAACAGCTTTTTGATGCGATCGACAAAATCGATGACAAGTATGTAAGTGAGACCGAAAACTACGATCCGGAAACGATGAAAATAAGAGCGTTTCCGTTTATACACATTATGCCGGCGGTACTGGTAACGGCATCTGCGGCGTCGGTAGTATTAGCTGTTTACCTTGGTTCACAGGTCAAGCCGCCGGGCGATTATGAAATAGATAATTCGGTAACGGAAAGCACGACAAGTGTTTCGGAACAGTATACCAGTGAGGTATCTGATTCTGTTAAACCGGTAACAGAACCGGAAAATGTAACGGATGCAGCGGTGAGCGGGAGTGATGGTTCTTATCCTGCTGATACCGGCAGTTCTGTAACGGAAGTGTCTGCCGGTGCATCCGCTGATCCGAACGTCGTTATAGTGTCCGGAAATACTGCTGTAAGTCCGAAACCTTCAGCTTCGCCTTCAGGCGGAACAGGTCCTTCCGGTTCGCCGGAAGTAACGCAGACTGAAAGACCGACAAACACACCTACGGCTTCCGCAGCGGTAAAACCGACGGTTACAGTGTCGGCGAGTCCGTCACCTACTGCAACGGTAAGACCGACGGTTACACCTACAAGGTCGCCTCAGCCGACAGGATCACCTGAAACGACTACAGCGACTTCCTTACCTACTGCAACGGTAAGACCGACAGCCACACCGACCCAGACTCCGACAAGGTCACCTCAGCCGACAAGGACTCCGGGAACGATGTCACCGCCTTCATCACCTCCGTCTTCAGCCATACCGACAATGGGACCGACGAGGACGGCTGCTCCGACAATGAATCCGACAAGAACGTCTGCGCCGACAATGAATCCGACAAGAACATCTGCGCCAACAATGAGTCCGACAGGAA
The DNA here is from genome assembly GCA_017848205.1 of Oscillospiraceae bacterium. Next base: position 1,447 of record JAGDDO010000027.1, read on the forward strand.
CTTCGGCACCGACGATGGCACCTACAGGAACTTCGGCGCCAACGATGTCTCCGACAAGATCACCGTATCCGACATCACAGCCGACAGAGAGCAGAACAGATGCTCCGGATCCGACATCACAACCAACACACAGCGGAACATATGGTCCGAAACCAACAATGACTCCTACATCAGCACCAACGTTGTCTCCAACCGGAACATCAGCGCCAACATCAATGCCGACAGGATATTATCCTACATCAGCACCGACAATGGGACCGACTGGAGCACCGGTAACATCACATCCGACTGGTGCACCGACTATGTCACCGACCGATTATCCGACAGGTGCACCGCATGGACCTTCAGATCAGGAATTACGTCCGACTAGTGCACCGGTTACTGATCCTGTGCCTGAAGTTATTTTAAGTAACTCTGCTTCACTTAAAAACTTTATAAGGGTTATCAACGACCGCAGATATGATAATGACGGATACAGCCAGAATTTACATGATGCAGCTGAAAAGATCAGTTCTGAAGGATTCTTCTACGTTCCGGAAAACGACGGATTTGAAAACAGTGAGGTTGTTATGGTATCAACTGCTGATTCTGTTGATGCAGGTCTTGTGTACTATGCAAACAGAGGCGGATATTTATGCAGTATCGGTGTTTATTCTGTTGATGAAGATACTTTCGCACAGTCAGAAAACGAAAGAGCTTATATAAGAAACCGTTACGGCGAATATGAAGGCAATACGTACAAGCTTGACAGCAGCAATGTACGGTATAACAACGAAGGCGCGTTCTTCTTCATTGATGACACGCACTACTGCTATATCAGATCATCGCTTGAAGACACTGAACTTAAGAAAATTATAAATGATCTGTCATTTACAAAGATCGATGTAGACTGACAGAGCCCATCAGATCTGAAGAGGAGGAACGGAGAAGATTCGCGAAGACCTCCTCTTAAGATCGTTGTTTAAGGAAACGCTGATTTATTCATAAATCAGCATGGGGGTTCGGGGCTAAGAAACCCACCTTCGGAAATCCGGCAAAGCCGGATTTCCGATTTGATCAGTGTTTCCTTATGTGAATGATAATATGAGGAGTTGAGAGTACATGAAAAAAACCAGAAAAACAATGTTTACAGCAGCGCTTCTTTCAGCAGCATGTGCATTGAGTACGGGGTTAAAGGCGAATGAAAGTTTCAAAGCCGCTGACACTTCTGATCAGGGCAATGACGAAACCGCATTTTCAGCTGACAGACTTTCTGCTGCAGTAGCCGAAACACCGTCACCTCAGGCTATGTATGCCCCTCCATGTGCAAAGGGCGATATGGATTATAATTATGATCTGAATATCGCTGATCTTATTATAATGAAGGATTCGACCATTGACTTCCAGAGCGGCAACGTGAATGAGAGCGTGGCGTGGAGCGGTGATCTTAACGGTGATTATGGTCTGGACGGATATGACATACTGATGATGCAGCGATATTTAATGGGTATCTCAGAAGATCTGGAAGAACCTCTTCCGCCAGGCTCACACCTTCCGGTGTATAAGGAACCCGAATCGATAGCAACAGTGTACGGACCATACCCGGCATACTGGGATAAAAACTAAACGTTCCACGTGGAACATTTAAAAATCCTCTGTGAAATTTCACGGAGGATTTTTTCAGGTGTGTCGGGCATGACGCACAGCCAGCCGGTGAAAGTCCCTGATCCGCCCGACAGTGGGAAGTAATTAGCCTCCTACCCGATTACTTCAGGTATGATCAGCAGCTTATCGTCTTCTATTGTCAGTTTTCCGATAATATCATAATCAGACCATATATCGTATGCACTAACATTCGAAAGTTGCTCTGCAAATAATTCTTCGTTTTTAAATGAAAGATGGTACTGCTGATAGTCGTCTGCGAGCCTGTATGATTTGTTATTAAAGATATCATAAACCTGTATGAAATAGCCGTTGATTTCTTCGTCCTGATTAAATATTGAAGCCGCTATTTCAGGATGTCCGTCACCGTTTATATCAGTAGAGAAAGCGTTGAATATTCCCTGTGGCATTACATTTTTTTCGGTTTTCATTCCATCAGATATTTCTGATATGACGATACCGTTTTTATCAAAAAAACGATTATTATATGTATATCCAGTCCATGTTATAGTTGTGTCAGGAAATTCTTCAAAAGAATAGCTTTCATTTACTTCAAGTGGAATTACTTCGTGTGATTTAAAATCTGTTTTCCATGGAGTTTTTTGTTTTATAGCCATAACAGCAAGCTGTTTTAACATGTCACATATGGTAGTGTTTGTATAAAATCCTGTACCGTTAATTACAAGATGCTGTTCATGTACTTGTAATAACAGGTTCTGTTCATTTGGGCGTGTTATATTAAAAATAATAAAATCAGCGCTTGACAGCATGTATGAATCATTTTTTCGATATTGTTCATTTAACTGCAGCACACGGATAAGTTCTTTTATCTGCATGTCAGATAAACTGGTATAAGCTTTATCTGTTGCTCTTTTTACTTCGACTGATGTTATGGTTTCAGGATTTATAGCGTTTATCTCTGCTTTTGCGTTATGTTCTGTTTCACTGGTGTTTAATTCGTCAAGCAGTATTTGTTTTAACATACAAAAATCTGCAACATCAGCTTTTCTGTTGTTATTTATATCAGCAGCCATCCAGCCTGTTAGATTATTGTTCTGAATACCAAGAAGCCATTTTCGGAAAAGAACAAGATCTTCAGAATTGAATTTATAGTCCCTGTTGACATCTCCGGAAACCGGACTTACAAGTTCTTCTGGTTTGAATAAACCATCTGAAAACTGAATTTTTACAACTGTATGATCAGCGTTATTGTCCTTAAGCTCATTTAATATTTCAGAAAATATTAATGGACGGTCATATTTTTCATTGCCTTCAGGAGTTTTTGAAAAAGTGACCATAACTGTTCCGTTTGACTGGATCTCAACGTTAGCTTTATCAGGATAACTTGTATTTATGTATTTCTGGATAATAGATGCTATCTGCACTTTGTTAGTTACAGTTTCAGCTTTTACGGAAAAATCGGAAACAGTAATATTACTGACGGCTAATGCAAGGCATAAAAACAAACTTATTTTCTTTTTCATAATGAAACTCCTCCAGATCATATTATTTTTCCACGCAGATCAATGACTATATTTTGCTTATGTATATTATACACACGAACTCCATAAATGTCTTAGTTTATTTTCGAAAAAAATATTTTTTTGCCGAAGTTTGTTAAATGCTTATAAGCAGATTGGTCATATTATGGTACAGATGTACAAACAGAAATGGTGGTGCCTTCGGCACAATTGAAAAAACAGCTGCACTTTGCGTGCAACTGTTTTGAAAAAGAGATTTTTTCAAAATCATTTTCACTTAAAAACGTAAAATACGTTTTTAAAGTTGAAATTTAACAGATAAAGTGCTATAATCATATTATAAAATCAGTTTTTCTGTTGATATGGAGTGAAAGCTAATGAAACTTTTAAAAATATGTGCAAGTGGTTTACCTCTTTTTTATGGTAACTGTGAATTTGATTTTGCTGCTTTGCAGAGAGTCAGTAAAGATGATGCTGAAGATATGAAATGTTTGTTTACAGTTGGCAGTAAAAGTTATTATCAGAACAATGTTATTTCATTTATAGGTGTAAATGCATCCGGTAAAACTACAATACTGAAACTATTGACTCTGGTGTGCCGTATGCTGAATAATGAAGCACTAAATACTATAAGCTGTTCAGAGATTCTTTCGAATCTTTCTCCGGAAAGTGAAGTGGTACTGGATATATATTTCTATGCAGATAATAATACAGTTAATTTGCTCCATACGGTTATTTCAAAGAAAGAGGAAAGACTGTATATTAAAGATGAATATCTGAAATCCAAACCGACAGCCAAAGTAAAAAGTAAGAAGAACTTATATGACTTTGATGATATTGAAACTGAAATACAAAGAGATACGGACGAAGCATTTCTTCTTGAGGATGTAAGTATTTGTGTTGCTTTTAATAAGAAAACCGGCGACAGGATCTCTTTAACAGATACCCTTCAGTTTACAAATCTTAATGAACTTAGCATACTTGATGATTGTCCTGCTGAACTGATAGAGTTCTTTGATCCGTCAGTTGAATATCTGAAAATAAAGAAAGAAGGAAAATCTTCAGATATAAGACTCAAATTTAAAAATGAAGAAGAGATTATTATGACAAAACCTCTGGAACTTAACCGGTATCTTTCATCAGGTACAATAAAGGGAATCAACATTTATATTTATGCTATGAGATCTTTCAGAACAGGTGGTTATGTAATAGTTGATGAACTTGAAAATCATTTTAATCATGAGATCATTTCGACGCTTATAGGTTTTTACAGGGATAATAAAATAAATCCGAAAGGAGCAGTGCTGATATTTTCAACTCATTATGCAGAACTGCTTGATGAATTTGACAGAAATGATAATATCTATATCGTTAGAAATACAGATGGTATTAATTCGAAAAATCTCTCTTATATTCTTGACAGAAATGATCTGAAAAAGAGCGAAGTATATCAGAGTGATTATCTTGAAGGAACATCGCCGAAATATGAATCATATATGAAACTAAAGAAAAGGTTTTTTTACTTGTATCAGCGATAATTGAGTATAAGCGAGTTTCAAATGTACAGCAGGATGAAATTACACTTGCTGATCTGTTAAAAAAATAATAACATTAAAGAGTTCTTGTTAAAGAAAGGTGGTGCCTGCGGCACAATTTTAATCTGTACTATGTCTTCTTGACATTTACTTCACAATTTGATATACTTGTTCAGGCACTATGAAAAATAATTATATACAAACAATGATTTATAGTGCTAATTCAATAAAATTTTAATTTGAAAGGATATCAAATGCGTAAAGTAAACAGGATTATATCAGCATTTCTGTCAGCAGCGTTTTTGTTTAATAATACGAATTTTGATACGGTAATAAAAGCTGTGTCAGAAAACGCTCAGGAAACAGAGAAAAGCGAAGTAACAGAAGCAGAAACAAAAATCAGTGAAGAAACATCGGCGGAAACGTCGGTCAGTGAAACAGAAGTAGTTTCCGGCATAACAGTCGGTGAAGCTGCAGGTGAAATTACAGAAACATCTTCTGCAGAAACGTCTGCGGTAACGTCAGTTACAGGAGTATCCGGAACTGCAGAAACAACGGCTGTATCAGAAACTTCTCTGACTTTGGTGACAGAAGCTGATAATAAAGACAATGAAGCGGCTGTTGATCCGCTTTCATCGGATACATCAGGAATAGTTTTTAAAAGTGAAAATACATTTGAAAGCGATACTGAAATAGATTCAGCTCCGAAGACAGAGTATTCGGAAAATACTCTGGTAAAAGGAAATCTGACAATAAAGTCCGGAACTGAGCTGCATGTAAAACAGGGCGTTGTGATCGAGGTACAGGGTGATCTGATAATTGAAGAGGGTGCAGCTCTGAATGTTTCAGAAGGAAAAATTAAAACGGTAGTAAAAGGAAACGTTGTTATCAAAGGAAAAATGCATTATACCGATTCTACCGTTGTGATCGAAGGAAACCTGACTGAAGAAGGAAATGCAGAAATTCAGGGTAATGGTACTGTTGTATTAACAGGCAGCAAACAGCAGCACGTCGATACTCACAGCAGAATATACCGACTTGTAAACAAAAACACATCCGGTAAACCTCTTGCATTTGATGACAGTCTTAACTTTGAAACATATGAAGACAACGGAAACGGTATAATCACCTTTAAAAAGAATGATAAAGGCGAGTATACTGAAGAAGCCGACATTGTAAAAGTTAAAGACAAGCTTACATTTTGGAATTCAGGTGCTTCTGAAAAAGAGCAGGAGCTTATAATTTACGGCGGACTCTGTATAGCAGATAATGTAGATATAAATATTTCAAATGATCCTTCTGCCAAAGCAACATTAAGGATCAAAGGCGATTACACACAGGAAGGCGGATACTTTAAAACTGCAGGACAGAAAATGGCTGTCGAAGGTGATCTTGTTCTGAACGGCGGAACATTTGAAGTAATGAATGCAGGATCAGAAGTTTATGTTTCCGGAAACATGACGCTGCAGAATGAATCCGTACTTGTTATGACGCAGTCAGATACGAAGATCATTACTGACGGAAACTTTACTGTCAGAAACACAAAGGCAAATAACCTTAAAAACGGCGTAATTGAAGTAAAAGGTGATTTTACAGAAGAAGGAAGCGGCGACAATTTCAGACTTATCGAAGCAGAAGAAAATATATCAAAGGAAAAGCTGCCGGAAGTAAATAACCATAAAGTCATACTTAATGGAACCGGTAAGCAGAAGATAAGTTTCGAAACACCTACACTTATCGGCTCAGACAACAGTGTAAAAGAGAGAAATGCACAGTTTGCGACACTGAAGATAACGAAGTACCTTGAGGAGTATGAAGTTACAAATGATCTTTCATCGGAAAGAATATTTGAATATCTGGACGAACCTCAGAGAGATGCAGATGATGCATTCCAGTTTAACAACGGTGAACCATACAGGATCAGAAGAAATCTTAACACACCGTTATCAGATTTTGAACTGATATACATAAACGGGTATATTCATGCACTGGGTGGTACAGATGAATCAGGAGCTGTACGAAACGAAATACTCAGGTATGATATTAATAAGAACAAATGGGAAAACGCTGGTTCTCTTAATACCGGCAGAGCTGATTATGCATCGGCTGCAGTAAACAACACTATCTATGTGACCGGTGGCTATGACGGAAAGAATATACTTGACAGCATGGAAGCTGTATCTTCAGACGGAAAATCTGAAACAGTGAAACTCGCTGAAGGCAGCGCTCTTATCGCAAGAAAGTCCCATAAAGCAGTTTACTATAACGGAAAGATATACATTATTGGCGGTGAAGATGAAAACGGCAATATACTGAATACTCTTGAAATCTTTGATCCGGTAACTAAAAAAATTGAAATCGGTGAAGTAATGCCTGCAGCAAGAAAGAATTTTGCTGCTTCGCTTTACCTTGACGGAGAAAATTTCTGTATTGCTGCAGCAGGTGGCGAAAACAGTACCGGAATACTTAAAAGTGTTGATTTTTACGATCTCAAAACAGGCAAGTGGACGTCCAAAGCTGATATGAATGTTCCGAGAAAGGGATTCGGACTTGAATACATAATGGGTAAGCTTTTTGCTGTAGGCGGTGTTACAGCTGAAAGTGAAAACGGTGCAGAATATGCTGAATCAGCCGAAGGTTTTGACGGTGAGAAATGGATCACTTTAAAGGATGCGGCAGGTGAAAATGTTGTTCCGTCTGAAAAACGCGGAAACTTCGGTTCAGTCGCAGCATATAACTCGGTATTTATTGCAGGCGGTGAAACTCCGGCTAAAAGCGATACTTTTGAACAGTTTATGCCTCTTGACATTCCTGCAGTAAGATTCAAAGGAAACTCCAAGGGGTTAAACGGTGATTTTACGCAGGAAGAAACAGATATCGCCTTTAACGGTCCTTTATCAGATTTTTCACTTGACCGTGTATTCAATTCACAGTTTATAGATGAAGCAAGTGATTTTCTGGGCTTCGGATGGAAATTCGGTTTTGAAAGTTCTCTTAAAAAGATAAAGAACTGTGCAGGAAAAGTGAACATCAGTTATCTGAATGTGCGTGAAACTCCGCAGGGAAGAATTGTCGGCGGTGTTGAAAAAGGTACAGTTCTTGAAGTGACCGGTACGACGAAAGACGGTTATGGTCAGCCCTGGTATGAAATATCTGCAGGATCAGGAAAATACTATGTTTATGCGGAATATGTAGACATTGACGAGAAAAATAAAGATGCAGTAGCAGTTACATATCCTGACGGAATGAAAGGATACTTTACCGGCAATGACAAAGACGGTTATCATGCTAACTTCGGTACATATGATAAGATTGTTTTTACAGATGAGAATACCTGTGAACTTACTACTAAAGAACAGGTAAAGTATGTTTATACAAAGGACAGTTCAGGAATTTACCGAAATTCTTCTGTAACAGACAGGTACGGAAATACTGTAAAGATAAACTATAGTTATGATTCGGAAAAGAAACAGGGGTCTGTCGAAATAACCGGCTGTAACGGAGATAAAATAACTGTAACCAGAACAGGAAGCGATGTTACAGCTGCTGACGGATACGGACGAAAAGTAGTCTACAAATTAAATGAAGAAGGTGATCTTGCTGAGGTCACAGATGCGGCAGGACTGAAAAAGACTTATGAATACAGCGGTAAAAACATTGTAAAAGTAACGGAAACAAGCGAAAGCGGAACAATAACGCTTTGCAAAGTTGAATATGACAAATCGGGAAGGATCGTTAAATATACTGATGCTGACGGCAAT
>JAGDDO010000269.1 GCA_017848205.1 Oscillospiraceae bacterium
AAGCTGATGTCATTACCCCAAACTTTACCGAACTCTGCCTGCTGTCAGGCGGCAGTTATTCTGAGATCTCTTCCCTTTCAGCCGGCAGGAAGAAAGATGAAATAAAGAAGCTGGCTAAGAAACTTATTGAAAGAAAAAAAGACCTTACCGTAATTGTCACCGGTATCGATGACAGCAATAAGATCTGCAACATGGCTTTTACTAAAGACAAAGACTATTTTACTGTATCTGACCGTCTCGGAAAAAGCTTTTCCGGCACCGGCGATATATTTGCCTCCGTTACTTTCAGCATGCTGCTTAACGGAAAAGATCTTGAAACAGCGATAAACACTGCCGCTGAATTTATTGAAAGATCTATAAAGGACACTCTCGCTATTGATCCTGATCCGGATCATAACTATGGAGTCGAATTTGAAAAGAATCTTGGATTTCTTATAGATAAAAACAGGACGAAGATATGACCATCTTTCTGATGTGCATCAGACCTGTTTATTACGAACACACAACAATGAGGTGAATTAAAATGGATAATAAAAACGAAATTCTTTATACCTACAAAAACAATGTTTACTTAAACATAACAAATGCCTGTCCGTGTAAATGCGAATTCTGTATCAGAAGCACTACTGACACAGTCGGTGAATCAGGCAGTCTCTGGCTCGACCACAGTCCTGACTTTGCTGAAGTCAAAGCTTCCATCGACAGCTTCGACTTCACCGGATTTGACGAAGCTATCTTCTGCGGATACGGTGAACCTACCTGCGCCTTTGACGTGCTTATCGAAACTGCAAAATATCTTCGCGGAAAAGGCATTAAAACACGCCTTAACACAAACGGCCTTGGCGACCTTATAAACAAAAGAAGCGTCGCAAAGGAGATATGTGACAACATCGATTCCGTTTCCATCAGTCTTAACGCTTCCGACAAGGTAAAGTACAACGACATTGTACACCCTTCCTTCGGTATCATTTCCTTTGACGCAATGCTTGACTTTGCAAAGGAATGCAGAAAATATACCGAAAATGTTGCTTTCACTGTAGTTGACGTTATCGGAGAGGAAGAAATCGAAAAGAGCAGAAAAATTGCAGAGGACTGCGGAGTTAAATTCCGCGTAAGGGTTTACTCGGCTGACTAAAAATCTTTTACTATATTCATTCTGGTTTTGCCCTGAATTATAACAAACGCCAAAAGGACGGGATACACATGATATCCCGTCCTTATTTTTAGCTTTACAGTAAACGAAAAATATATCTGCGTTCACTGCTATTAATCCGGAAGCGAATACTTTTCAACATACTGGAAACGCATTTCCTGAAAATCCTTGTCGCTTTCCTTAAGATTGGTTATGTACTCATGAGTGTCGAACTTATCATCCTTAAGCTGGATAAGGCACACTGCAATATTTGAACAGTGGTCTGATATTCTTTCAAGATTCGTCAGAAGATCAGAGAAAATAAATCCGAGTTCCGTTGTACATTTATCCTGCTGGAGTCTGCGCAGATGCCGGTTCTTAAGTTCCATGCGAAGACCGTTTATAACTTCTTCGAGAGGTTCCACCCTGCGTGCAAGATCTGCATCGTTGTTTATAAATGCGTTTACCGACATTTCAAGAATATCTGCTACTGCAGTCTGAAGTATCTCGGTTTCTATACGTGCCGCATGTGAAAAGCGTATCTTTCTCTCGTTCATTTCCCTGTAAATCTTTACAAGACCTGCAGCATGATCGGAAATTCTTTCGAAATCGCCTATGCAGTGAAGCAGTCTGGATACCAGAGCCGCATCTTCCCTGGTAAGTGAACAGCCGGAAAGTTTGATAAGATATGTTCCCAGCTTATCCTCGTAATCATCGATAAGGTCCTCAGTCTGAAGCACTTTTTCGGCTGTCTTTGCATCAAATTTTCCTGCTATTGAAAACGCATCGCGGTAACTGTCAAGGGAAAGCGCAGCCATTTTTTCTGCAAAACTTCTGCACTCAGTAAGTGCAAATGACGGAGTTTCAAGAAGTCTTTCGTCTATAAAAAGCTTCTTTTCACCTTCTGTTTTTTCGTTTTCGCCCTTGATAACATGAACCGCAAACTTTTCAAGTTTTGAAGAAAACGGTATAAGTATCAGTGAAGTGATCAGGTTGAATCCTGTATGAACTGCAGCTATTGCGAGAGGATTTGCTGAAACCGCTTCGACCTGTTCACCGGTGCTTCGTGTATTGACCCAGATCAGCACACCTGCAGTCGCAAGCAGTCCGCCGGTCAGGTTAAAAAACAAATGGATAAATGACACACGGCGGGCATTTTTATCTGCACTGTGACTTGAAATAAACGACATAATGCTTGTTCCGATGTTCTGACCGACGATAAGCAGTACTGCAGATTCGAGAGGCAGAATTCCTGTAAATGAAAAAGCCTGAAGCGCAGCTACAGAAACCGATGAACTCTGAAGCAGCAGAGTAATTATCACTCCGGCAAGAATACAGAAAGCCGGATTTATCAGAAACTGCTGTAATACTTTATACTGCTCTTCTTTTAACGTACTTTCAGTCAGCGGAGTCGGCACAACTGCCACCAGAGCCATAGTCATCAGAAACATACCTACAAACAGAATAGAAGCTGAAAAAATAATAGTTCCCGCATCGTTTATCTTATCTTTCGATGAAAAGCGCTTCATAATTATACCTGCCACAGCTGCAGCGCCGATAATATAGAATGAAGCCGGATCAGCAAACGGTATAAGACCTGTTATCCAGAGTGTAAAAGTGGTCCCGATATTCGACCCCATGATAAGGCCCACGGTCTGGCTCAGTTCCATGACACCGGAATTGACAAGACCGGTAAGTACACTTGCAAGCGCGGATGACGACTGCATTATTACTGTTATACCGGTACCCAGAGCAATACTTTTTAACGGATTACGTGTTACCTTTTTCAGTATCTTTTCAATTCTGCTTCCTGTCAGTTTTTCAAGATGCTGCGATATCTCGTTCATCCCGTATATTGTAAAGGCAATACCGGCTATCAGCATAAACAAGCCGTATAAGTCTGTGTCCATTTATTATCTCCTTTAAAAAATAGTATTACTCTTATTATATCATATTTTTTTATCATTTCAATAGGCGAAAATGCTTAAAATCACACAAAAAAAGATCCCGAACCGTTTCCGGCTCAGGATCTCTTAAAAAATTTATTTAATTTCTGAAAAATTAAACGAGCTTGATGATAGCCATTTCAGCTGCGTCGCCGCGGCGTGGACCGATCTTGATGATCTGTGTGTAACCACCGTTTCTTTCAGCATACTGAGGTGCGATATCGTCAAAAAGCTTCTTAACAACTGCTTCCTTTGTAACGTAAGATAATACCTGACGCTTTGAGTGCAGGTCATTTGTCTTACCAAGAGTTATCATCTTTTCAGCAACAGCACGAACTTCCTTTGCTCTTGTAACTGTTGTTTCGATCTGGCCGTTTTCAAGAAGGTATGTAACCATAGCTCTGAGCATAGCTTTTCTATGATCAGAAGTTCTACCCAGCTTTCTTGTACCTGGCATTGAAATTCACTCCTTTTCTATAGTGACGCTGTCTTAACCAGCATGAAAATGTTTTACGATTATTCTTCTTCAGAAGAAAGGTCAAATCCAAGTGACTGGAGCTTTTCCTTAACTTCATCGAAGGATTTCTTACCGAGATTACGAACCTTCATCATTTCCTCTTCGGACTTGTTGATGAGGTCATCTACGGTATTGATACCCGCACGTTTTAAACAATTAAACGAACGTACCGACAAGTCAAGTTCCTCAATGGTCATCTCAAGGATCTTTTCTTTACCCTTTTCGTCTTTTTCGACTAATACTTCAGTTATTGTAGCCTCATCTGAGAGGTCGATGAATAACTTAAGGTGCTCGTTGAGGAGATTGGCTGCCTGAGATATAGCCTCCTTGGCGGAAATTGTACCGTCAGTCCAGACTTCTAATGTAAGCTTGTCAAAGTCAGTTACCTGACCGAGTCGAGTATCTTCTACATGATAGTTTACCTTTAAAACAGGAGTATATATACTATCAACAGCAATTACGTCGATAGGCATGTTTATGATCTGCTTATTACGTTCAGCTGAAACATAACCTCTGCCTCTGTCCAGTGTGATCTCCATGTATAACTTGGCATCCTTACCTAATGTGGCAATGTGCATACCAGGATCAAGAATATCAACATCTGAATCAGTCTTTATATCACCGGCAGTAACTTCGCATTCGCCTTCAGCTTCAATAAATACTGTCTTAGGACCGTCGCTGTGCAGTTTGGCTGTTAACCCCTTAATGCTGAGGATTATCTCAGTAACATCTTCTTTAACACCCGGAATTGTAGAGAGTTCGTGGTGAACTCCGTCAATCTTAACTGATGTAACAGCAACACCAGGAAGTGAGGAGAGTAATACTCGTCTTAAGCTGTTACCAAGTGTGATACCATATCCTCTTTCAAGAGGTGAAAGTACAAACTTGCCGTACTTGCCGTCACTTTTGAGATCAACTGTTTCAATTTCCGGTTTTTCTATTCTTTCAAGCATAAAAACCCTCCTGTTTCGTAACTACATCAATAGTAATTAGTCGTCTGACTGTCATTATTTTAAGAAACCTTAAGAGATTACTTAGAATAAAGTTCGACGATCAGATGTTCTTCTACTTCATAGTCAAGGTCTTCCTTAACAGGCATACGAACAACCTTAGCTGAGAAATCCTCTTTATTTGCTTCGAGCCAGAGAGGTACTACTCTGCCGTTTGTAAGTTCAACGATTTCCTTGAACTTTGTGCTCTTTCTGCTGTTTTCTCTGAGTGAGATAACATCGCCCGGCTTGATTCTGTATGAAGGAATGTCGATTCTCTTGCCGTTTACACTGAAGTGACCGTGAGTAACAAGCTGTCTTGATTCACGTCTTGTTGTAGCGAGGCCCATTCTGAATACAACGTTATCAAGTCTTGATTCAAGAATTGTGATAAGGTTTGTACCTGCCTGACCCTGCTGCTTTTCAGCGATCTCAAAGTAGTGGTAGAACTGCTTTTCAAGAACACCGTAGATGAACTTGAGCTTCTGCTTTTCCTTGAGCTGCATTCCGTATTCAGAAAGCTTCTTTCTGTTACCCTGATCAGCTTTACGCTTTGTATCCTTTGAAACACCCATAACCATTGGGCTGATACCTAAATACTTACATTTCTTAAGAAGTGGTTCCTTATTAATAGCCATTGCTATTACCTCCGTTTTTTAAAAAATATCGAATTTGTTTATGTATTCGACGCCAAGCAAACTATAGCTCAGTTTCTATTCCTGTTACTATACACGTCTTCTCTTTGGAGGACGGCATCCGTTATGTGGGATTGGTGTAACATCCTTGATCATCTTTACTTCAAGACCTACTGTCTGGAGTGCTCTGATTGCAGCTTCACGTCCTGAACCAGGTCCCTTAACGTAAACTTCAACTGACTTAAGGCCGTGTTCCATAGCAGCCTTTGCAGCTACTTCAGCAGCATTCTGTGCAGCGAATGGAGTTGACTTTCTTGAACCTCTGAAGCCTAAGCCGCCTGAGCTTGCCCATGAAAGTGCATTACCCTGTGTGTCAGTGATTGTAACGATTGTGTTGTTGAAAGTGGACTGGATATGAACAGCGCCGTTTTCAACGTTCTTACGTTCTCTACGTCTCTTAACAGTAACTTTCTTCTTCTGCTGTGCCATTGTTCATTTCCCTCCTTACTTCTTCTTGTTAGCGATAGTCTTTACAGGGCCCTTACGAGTTCTTGCGTTTGTCTTTGTACGCTGACCTCTAACCGGGAGACCTCTGCGGTGACGGATACCGCGGTAGCAGTTGATTTCAACAAGTCTCTTGATGTTAAGAGCGATCTCTCTTCTGAGGTCACCTTCAACATTAATGTTCTTGTCGATGTATTCACGAAGCTTGTTTTCATCATCGTCTGTAAGATCCTTAACTCTTGTGTCAGGATTTACGCCTGTTTCAGCTAAGATCTTCTTTGCAGTTGTGTTGCCGATACCGAAAATGTAAGTAAGAGCGATCTCTATTCTTTTATTCTTCGGTAAGTCAATACCAGCTATTCTTGCCATTAACTAATTGCACCTCCGTTAGCGGACTGAGTATCAGCCCTGTCTCTGTTTATGCTTTGGGTTTTCGCAAATAACCATTATTTTGCCTTTGCGTTTAATAATCTTACACTTCTCGCACATAGGCTTTACTGAAGGTCTAACTTTCATTGAAATTACCTCCTATTTGATAGTTAGAAAAA
>JAGDDO010000270.1 GCA_017848205.1 Oscillospiraceae bacterium
GCCAGGATCAAACTCTTTATAAAAGTTCTATAATAACCTTTCGGTTTATTATCTTCCTGTACTCTAATCAGAATACTTAGCTGCAGATTTTTTTGTCTTCTGCTTGACTTCTTAAATAATTCAAGAGAATTAAATCTCAAAGAATCTTCAAGGGTATTTATAGTGCATTGTTCAATTTTCAAGATACTTATTCGACTGTCTTATGAGGTATTCCCTCGTCCGACAGCTTTATTATTATACCACGTAATCAAGCCTCTGTCAACACTTTTTTTCGATTTTTTTCGCTTTGTTAATCTTCCACAGTTTATAAAATAACACGACGTAATTTATGTAGACAAGTCCCGTTATCATCGACAAGTCTTTATGTTTGCCCCTGTAAACCGGCACAAAAAAGCCCTGCATGAAATATAAAAATCATGCAGGGCATTCCGGAATATATTAGTCAGCCATGAGCTTGACCATAACTGCTTTCTGAGCGTGGAGACGGTTTTCTGCTTCTTCGAAGATCTCTTCTGCATGAGCTTCGAAAACCTTTTCTGTGATCTCTTCTTCACGGTGTGCAGGGAGACAGTGAAGAACCATAGCCTTTTCGTTTGCTGCTGCCATGATCTCATCGTTGATCTGGTAACCGGCAAACGCTATCTTTCTCTTTTCAGCTTCGTCTTCCTGACCCATTGATGCCCATACGTCTGTAAGGAGAACGTCAGCACCCTTAGCTGCTTCAAGAGGCTTGTTTGTCATTGTGAAGCGTCCTGTTGAACGAGCGTATTCAAGAACTGTTTCAGCAGGCTGATAATCGTCAGGGCAAGCAACTGAAACGCTCATGCCTACCTTTAGGAAGCCTGTGATAAGTGAGTTTGCCATATTGTTGCCGTCGCCGATGTAGCACATCTTAAGGCCGTCAAAACTGCCCTTGAATTCACGTACTGTCATAAGGTCAGCAAGTACCTGACATGGGTGGCAGTAGTCTGTAAGGCCGTTGATTATCGGAATAGAACCGTACTTTGCAAGATCTTCAACTTCCTTCTGTTCGAAAGTACGGATCATGATACCGTCAAGATAACGTGAGAGCACACGTGCTGTATCCTGTACTGGTTCGCCGCGGCCTATCTGAAGGTCATTTGATGAAAGGAAAAGCGGATAACCACCAAGCTGGTACATACCAGTTTCAAAGGAAACACGTGTACGTGTTGAAGCCTTCTGGAAAATCATACCCAGAGTCTTTCCTTTAAGGTGCGGATGCGGGATTCCGTGCTTGAGTTCGTATTTGAGCTGATCTGCGAGATTGAGAAGGTCGATTATTTCTTCCTTGCTCAGCTGCATCATGGTGAGTAAATGTTTCATCTTTTAATTCTTCCTTTCTGTGTTTATTCTGCAAGTATATCTGCAAGTATTTTAAGTCCTGCATCTATCTCCTCAAATGTTATATTGAGAGGAGGGAGAAGACGAACCTTTGTCTTGGCTGTAAGGAGAAGGAGTCCCCTGCCGAGAGCTTCCTTTACCACATCGGCAGCTTTCTTTTCTGTAAGCTCGATACCGATCATGAGACCGAGGCCACTTACTGAAGCCACACCCTTCATCTTTGATACCTTGTCAAAGATATATTCACTCTTCTTCTGTACTTCAGCGAGGAATTCAGGCGAAGATACGCGTGAAACAACTACGTTTCCGCCTGCACATGCTATCGGGTTTCCGCCGAATGTGGAACCGTGTGTGCCCGGAACGAGTACTGATGAGCATTTTTCCGATGCAAGACAAGCACCTATCGGGATGCCGCCTGCAATGCCCTTTGCCATCGTTGTTATATCAGGCTTAACTCCGAAATGTTCGGAAGCAAGGAACTTACCTGTACGGCCTGCACCTGTCTGAACTTCATCGGCTATCATGAGGATATCCTTTTCGTCACATATGGCACGTACTGCCTTTACGAAGTCCTCGTCAAGCTTTACAACGCCGCCTTCACCCTGTACCATTTCGATCATGATGGCGCATACTGTATCGTCTGCACATTTCTTAAGTGCTTCGATGTCGTTTGCAGGTGTGTGAACGAAACCTTCGAGGAACGGGAAGAAGTAGTTATGGAAAACGTCCTGGCCTGTAGCTGAAAGAGTAGCCATTGTACGGCCGTGGAATGAGTTCACAAGTGTGATTATTGTGCTGCGTCCCTTGCCGTACTTGTCGAAACTGTACTTACGTGCTATCTTGATGGCACATTCGTTCGCTTCGGCACCGCTGTTTCCGAAGAATACCTTGTCATATCCGGTAACTTTGCAGAGCTTTTCAGCAAATTCAGCCTGAACAGCTGTGTAGTAGTAATTTGATGTGTGCTGTATGCTGCGTACCTGTCTGCACACTGCATCAGCCCATTCTTCGTCGCAGTAGCCAAGTGAATTGGTTCCTATTCCGCTTCCGAAGTCGATATATTTTTTATTGTTTTCGTCGGTAGCTTCACGTCCGCTGCCTGAATCCATTACGAGATCGTAACGGCCGTAGGTATGCATTACGCTGCCGTTGAATTTTTCTATTGTAGTCATTGTAATTTACCTTTCATTTAAATCATGCGGACATCAGGTAAACTGTGTGCCGATGCCCTCGTTTGTAAGAAGTTCGATAAGAATTGAATGAGGAACTCTGCCGTCGATGATAACAGTCTTGTTCACACCTCTTCTTACAGCCTCAACACAGCATTCGATCTTAGGGATCATGCCGCCTGAGATGATGCCCTGTCTCTTCATGTACGGAACATCGCTTACATTTACTGAAGGGATAAGTGTTGAAGGATCGTCCTTGTCCTTAAGAAGACCGGCAATGTCAGTCATAAGGATGAGGTTTTCAGCGCCGAGTTCCGATGCTATTCTTGAAGCAGCTGTATCGGCATTGATATTCATTGTCTGTCCGTCAGGTGTGCTTCCGACTGTAGCGATAACAGGAATATATCCGTTGTCGAGAGCATCTGTGATGATCTTTGTGTTTACCTTTGTGATGTCACCTACAAATCCGAGATCTTCTTCAGATTTAACCTTTTCAGCAACGAGCATCTGACCGTCAATACCGCAGAGGCCGATGGCTGTACCCTTGTGAGCTGTAAGGAGTGCAACAAGTTCCTTATTGAGCTTGCCTGCGAGAACCATCTTGACAACGTCAACAGTTTCCTTGTCGGTATATCTGAGGCCGCCGATGAACTTGCTTTCTATGTTGAGTCTCTTAAGCATATCGCTTATTTCAGGGCCGCCGCCGTGAACGAGGACTACCTTTACGCCTACGAGTGAAAGAAGAACTATGTCACTCATAACTGCCTGCTTGAGGTCATCGTTTGTCATTGCGTTTCCGCCGTACTTTACGACAACGATCTTGTTGTTGTACTTCTGAATGTAAGGAAGTGCATCAATGAGTATCTGTGAACGAACACTGTTTTCTATAGTTTCCAATTTCGTAACCATCTTTCGTAAAAATTATTGTAATGAGCGCGGAGATCACGTCTGCGCCCCGGGTAACAAGCCTGTCTGATGCCGGAGCCGGTATCAGCTTCTGTAGTCTGCGTTGATCTTTACGTAATCGTATGTGAGATCGCAGCCCCAGGCTGTGGCACTTTCCGTACCTTCGTTCATGTTGATGAGGATAGTAACTGCCTTTTCTGAAAGGATCTTTGTTGCTTCATCCTCTTCAAACGGAACAGGATCGCCCTTGTCGAACACGAGCATTTTACCTGCAGCACTTTCAAACCAGAGCTGAACATCGTTCTGGTCGAACTGTGCGCCGGAGTATCCCATTGCGCAGAGGAAACGTCCGAAGTTTGCATCGTGGCCGTATATTGCCGCCTTTGAAAGGTTTGAACCGACAACTGAACGTGCCATTATCTTTGCATCCTCTTTGCTCTTGGCGTTAATGATCTTCGCCTCGAAGAGAGCTGTGGCACCTTCACCGTCGCCTGCCATTCTCTTTGCAAGATATTCGCAGACACAGTAAAGTGCATCACGGAAAAGTTTATAGTTATCGTCCTTTGCATTTACTGCCGGATTTTCGGCAAGGCCGTTTGCAAGAACGAGAAGAGTATCGTTTGTTGATGTGTCGCCGTCAACTGTGATCATGTTGAATGTATCTTTTACAACATCTGAAAGAGCTTCCTGAAGGAGCTTCTTTTCGATAACAGCGTCTGTTGTAACGTAGCCGAGCATTGTGCACATGTTAGGATGGATCATACCTGAGCCCTTGCTCATTGCGCCGACTGTTACCGTTTTTCCGCCGATCTCAAAAGAAACAGCTATCTCCTTGTTGACAGTATCTGTTGTCATGATAGCTTTTGAAGCTTCTGTTCCGGCTTCCTTACCGTAAGCCTTCTTTGACATGAGTTCCTTTACGCCGGCTGTGATCTTTTCAGAATCGATCTTCATACCGATAACGCCTGTGGAACCAACGAGAACGCTTTCCGAGGAATCACCGGTAATGTCTGTAACTGCCTGTTCTGTAACACGACATATATCAAGGCCCTGTTTACCGGTACATGCATTTGCTATTCCGGAATTGACTACAACCGCTCTTACCTTCTTGTCTGAATCAGTTACAGCTTTGTCCCAGAGTACAGGAGCTGCCTTGACTACGTTTGTCGTATAAACACCGGCTGTAACACATGGTGCATCACTGTATATGAGTGCCATATCTGTACGGCCCTTGTATTTGATCCCTGCAGCAGCTGATGCTGCCTGAAATCCCTTCGGAGCAGTAACTCCGCCTTCGAGTATTTTTATATTATCTGGCATTTTTATTACCTCTTTGTTTTTATAATAACCATGAGTAACGGACAAAGAAAACAGACCGCTTTAAAAGATCTTATAAGTTAAGGCCTGTTGCTTCATCAATACCCATCATGATATTAAGACACTGAACTGCTGCGCCTGAAGCACCCTTGCCGAGATTGTCAAGACGTGAGCAGAGAAGAACCTGATCGTCGTTTCCGAATACAAAAATCTGCATTCTGTCGTGATTGCTGAGTGTATTGGAAGCGAGGAAACCGTCAGGAAGTTCCGCAGTGCCGCCCATGGACATTACTGATACCATTTTCTGTCCTTCGTAGTGCTTTGCAAGAGCTTCATAGATATCGTTTATTCCGCACTTCTTTTCGAGAAGTCTTGTCTGTACCGGAACGGAAACCACCATTCCGCTGTAGTAGTCGCAGACGATAGGATTGAACATAGGCTTTACTGAAAGTCCTGAGATCTTCTGCATTTCCGGAAGATGCTTGTGGGACTGTGTAAGTGCATACTGTCTCGGGCTGCCAAATTCATACGGCTTGTCTGCGCCCTCGTAAACGGCGATAGCCTTTTTGCCGGCTCCGCTGTATCCTGAAGTAGCATATGCGAATACAGGGAAATCTTTCTGCATGATACCTGCACTTACAAGAGGAGCTACGAGTGAAATAAATCCGCTTGCGTAGCAGCCAGGAACTGCAAGTCTTTTTGTAGTCTTTATCTTTTCACGCTGTGAAGCCGAGAGTTCCGGGAAACCGTAAACCCAGTTGTCGTTTGTTCTGTGAGCTGTTGAAGCATCGAGAATTCTTACGTGATCGTTCTCCACAAATGAAACTGCTTCGATGGAAGCTGCATCCGGGAGACAGAGGAAAGTAAAGTCAGAGCTGTTTATAAGTCTCTTTCTTTCCTCAGGATCCTTTCTCTTGTCTTCATCTATTTTAAGAAGTTCAATATCATTTCTTCCGCTGAATCTTTCAATGATACGAAGTCCGGTCGTACCTTCCTGACCGTCGATATATACTTTAACTGCCAACGTTATTCACCTTTCTTTTTATCTTTTTTGTCTGGCTCCTTCACGTCGTCCTTTATATTCTTAACGACGCTGAAAACCATTGTGGCACCGAAGGTGATAATGAGCCATACCTTGTTTACCTGCGGTGAATTTTCAAACTTGAGCATCATGATAACAAGAAATCCGATAAACCAGACGAACACGCCTGCAAGGCTTATCAGGAAAACTGAAATGATGTTTTTGCGGTTCATCATGACATCGCCTCAGCCAGTGAAGCTTTTGTCTTTTCTATCTGTACCTTTACAGCCTCCGGTGAAGGACCGCCGTAGGAGTTTCTCTGATTTACGCAGGTCTCAAGGCTGATGGCACCGTAAACATCCTTGTCAAAAAGATCAGTAAAGTTTCTGTATTCTTCGAGAGGAAGAGTTTCAAGTGTTTCATTCTTTTCAATGCAGAGAGCAACGAGCTGTCCTGTGATCTTGTATGCATCACGGAAAGGCATGCCCTTCTTAACGAGATAGTCTGCGCAGTCAGTAGCGTTGATAAATCCTCTTGCTGCTGCATTGCGCATGTTCTCCTTGTTGATCCTCATTGTAGCTATCATAGGAATGAAGGTCTTAAGGCAGAGCTTAACGTTGTCGACAGCATCGAAAATTGCTTCCTTGTCTTCCTGCATATCCTTGTTGTATGCAAGCGGAAGGCCCTTGAGCATTGAAAGAAGTGTAACGAGGTCGCCGGTCACGCGACCTGTCTTGCCTCTGATAAGTTCTGTAATATCCGGATTTTTCTTCTGCGGCATGATGGATGAGCCTGTTGCATAGGCGTCATCGAGCTCGATGAACTTGAATTCCCATGAGCACCACATAATGATCTCTTCTGAAAATCTTGAAAGATGAGTCATAAGAAGTGAAAGTGCACATGCAAGTTCAACGCAGAAGTCACGGTCTGATACGCCGTCAAGACTGTTTACCATTGGTTCTCTGAAGCCAAGGAGTTCTGAAGTCATGAAACGGTCTATAGGATATGTAGTACCGGCAAGAGCGCAGCTTCCGAGAGGATTTACGTTCATTCTCTCTGCAGTGTCTGCGAGTCTTGAAAGATCTCTTAAAAGCATCTGGCCGTAAGCCATCATGTGATGAGCAAGAGTGATCGGCTGTGCTCTCTGAAGATGAGTGTATCCCGGCATGATAGTGTCTGTGTTCTTTTCAGCAATTTCACAGAGTCCCTTTACAAGTTCAGCTGTAAGCTTTCTTATCTCTTCGATCTCATCTCTGAGGTAAAGTCTTATGTCAACAGCGACCTGGTCGTTTCTTGAACGTGAAGTATGAAGTCTCTTGCCTGTGTCGCCGTATCTCTTTGTAAGTTCAGCTTCGATGAACATGTGGATGTCTTCGGCTGTCATATCGAGTTCAAGCTTGCCTGACTCGATGTCATCGAGGATCTCGCGAAGTCCCTTAACGATCTTTACGCTGTCTTCCTCAGGAATGATCCCGCATTTGCCGAACATAGTCGCATGAGCTATGCTTCCCTGTATATCATGTCTGTACATTCTTCCGTCAAAGGATATAGATGAATTGAAAGCATTTACTGTTTCATCAACTTCCTTTGAAAATCTTCCGGCCCACATTTTTGCCATCAGTAGCTACACACCTTTCTTGATCAACCGTTGATAAGTTTATCTATATCAATTTTCTTTTCCTTAATTGCCTTCAGAACAGCGCCGATATCGATGCCGTCTATCTTAAGGCCGTCAGTTTCACATTCAGTTATCTCAACGTCTCTGAGACTGCATTCCGTGAACTTTGATCCTGTAAGGACGATTTTTTCAAATGACGCATTCTGCATATCTGAATAAAAGAGCTGTGAGTCATCAAGTGACACCTCAGTAAATTTGGTTTCCTTGAAGTTTACGCCCTTGAACATTGCTCTTGACATATTAAGTCCTGTAAACTTGGCAGCTTCCATGTTTACATTTTCGATAACAGCCTTGGCAAAGCTGGATGAAAGGATAGTACTGTTGTCAAGATAAGCATCCTGGAACGCGCAGCTGTTAAGATCGACTTCCTTGAATACAGCACATTCCATGTTTGCCTTTGCAAAAGTTACTGTGGAAAGATTAACACTGTTGAATTCCGCTCTTTCAAGATTGACTGTGACAAATTCCGCATCCGGTATGCTGTCCTCGGAGAGTCTGAGCTTTTCTCCGACTTTATGCTGATATGTTTTGATCTCGTCCATTTCAAAAAACCTCCCTCAAAATCAGGATAACATAAATAAAAATAAAAGGCGGACGAACTTAACCGCCCGCCCTTTTATTACTGATATAAAAGAATTTATATGATTACTTGTTTCTCTTTGCGTCAAGCTTAGCCTTAACGAGTGTCGGGAGACCGAAGAGGTTGATAAATCCTTCAGCATCCTTCTGGTTGTAAACTTCATCCTCGTCGAATGTAGCTACTTCTTCATCATAGAGTGTGTACGGTGATGTAACACCAGCGTTGATGATGTTGCCCTTGTAGAGCTTGAGCTTAACGTCACCTGTAACTGTCTTCTGTGTTTCTGTTACGAAAGCAGAAAGAGCTTCTCTTAATGGTGTGAACCACTGACCGTTGTAAACAACATCAGCGAACTTAACAGCGAGGTGCTGCTTGATTCTTGCTGTTTCCTTGTCGAGTGTGATTGTTTCGAGAACTTCGTGTGCGTGGTAAAGGATAGTACCGCCCGGTGTTTCATAAACGCCTCTTGACTTCATACCAACGAGTCTGTTTTCAACGAGGTCTGCGATACCGATACCGTTTTCGCCGCCAACCTTGTTAAGAGCTGTAACGAGTTCTGTAGCACCCATCTTCTTGCCGTCGAGAGCAACAGGGATACCCTTTTCAAATGTAAGAGTGATGTATGTTGGCTTGTCAGGAGCCTGTTCAGGTGAAACGCCGAGTTCAAGGAAGCCTGGCTTGTTGTACTGCGGTTCATTAGCAGGGCTTTCAAGATCAAGACCTTCGTGTGAAAGGTGCCAGATGTTCTTGTCCTTTGAGTAGTTTGTTTCACGGTTGATCTTAAGCGGAATGTTGTGAGCTTCAGCGTAGTCAATTTCTTCGTCTCTTGACTTGATTGTCCATTCTCTCCAAGGAGCGATGATCTTCATGTCAGGAGCAAATGCCTTGATAGCGAGTTCAAAACGAACCTGGTCATTACCCTTACCTGTACATCCGTGGCAGATAGCGTCTGCGCCTTCCTTGACAGCGATCTCAGCAATTCTCTTTGCAATGATAGGTCTTGCAAATGAAGTACCGAGGAGGTATCTGTTTTCATAAACAGCACCAGCCTGAACTGTAGGGAATACGTAATCAGTAAGGAATTCTTCTGTGATGTGTTCTATGTAAAGCTTTGAAGCACCAGTCTTGATAGCCTTTTCTTCGAGACCGTCAAGTTCTGTTCCCTGTCCAACGTCAGCTGAAACAGCGATTACTTCGCAGTTGTTGTAGTTTTCCTTGAGCCACGGAATGATGATAGAAGTATCAAGTCCGCCTGAGTATGCAAGAACGACTTTTTTGATATCTTTTGTTGCCATAATGATAACCTCCGTTGATCGTTATAATAATGATATATTTCAATTATAAACCTTTGGCCGTAAAAGTCAATAGAGACTGTATATTTATTCATTTTTCTTTAAATATTCACTGAAACGATGAATATTTAAAAGAAAAAAGCCGTGATCCGAAATAGTACGGACCACGGCAGTGGCTTATTATATTTTAGCAGACTGTTTCCTTGCAAATCCGAAAATCATCAGTGAGCAGGCAACAGCCAGAATAAACATAAGTAAAATGTGAATCATGCGTTCAGCATTGAACAGAGCGCACGCCATAAGCCCGCCTGTTACTATGAAATCTGCCGCTGTTATCATTCTCCACTTTCTGCCCTGTTCTTTGCTCAGGTCAGCATAAAGTGAAATAAAGAAAAGCACGAACGAGACTGCAAACATGATCACCGGATCATACAGAAACGTTCTTACAAATGTTACAATATTCATTAATACCGGTGCTAATAAAACCAATGACAATTTTTTCATACTAATCACTTTCTCCCCTCTGCAGACTGTATCCCATAATCAAAAGAAGATTACCCCATCATCTTCATTTTTAGTTTAACACAACTTCAGACTCATTTCAACAGGTTTTGGGTGAACGGTAGGCTATAGCGTGTGAACGGTCGTTTTTTGGATTAATGTGGAATCCCGACCCCGAAAA
>JAGDDO010000271.1 GCA_017848205.1 Oscillospiraceae bacterium
CGGCTCTGCTATAGAAATAAAAATTATACTGTGAAGGACAAAAGATAAATAAACAAGGGTAACAGTCTTTGCTTTATCGCAATAACTGTTACCCTGTTTTTTAATATCCTCCAACCCAGTCAGTGTTCGATCGGGTTTGCAAATCCGGTATTGTAACCACCCATTCTTCTCCGCTTTCTCCCAAAGCTTCTTTAAGTTCTTCGTCAGTTTTAAGTCTGATGATAACGCTGTCATCACCATCCGCATCAGTACTGTAGTATAGATGATAATCCGGATCTGGTACTTCTTCATCGTTCGGTTCATCGTTTGAATGAGGAACAAAAACAGTTTTACTTCCGCCGCTGGATGAGGCGACTGTTACTGTTTCTTCTTCCTTCGCTTTCAGATACTGTTCTCGTGTAAGAGTAAAAGTTTTATTACATCCGTCGTTTATATACTCAACTTCAGAAAGTTCTCCGTCGGAAAAAGTCAGATTAATATGCTCGTGCTTAAAAAGCAGATCCATGTAACGAAACCTGCGGTCGCTCATAAGTTCCGGAAGCACTTTTTCAAAATACTCATAGCTGTAAACTCCGTCTTTTATATCCACGTCCGGATGATCTGATTCCATATATAAGAAATAGAGATACGCTTTTATCAAAGAATCCTCATCAGATATTTCCGGATAATCAGGGAGTGATGCAGTTTCTGCATTTTCGGAGATCTTATCAGAAAAACCGTCCTTCCAGCTCTTTTCTCCCGACGCATACTGTTCAAGTCCGGATGCAAACGGAATCGCAAGATTCTGAGGAACTGCAGCCGGATATGCTCCAGTGACCTTACCGGTTAAATCGGTCAGATAAACTGACAGGACCTTTCCGTCATCAATGTATATCGACCACTGATAATTCAACTTGTTTGAAAGTCTGGAAATTTTGTTCAGCTGAACACACAAATCATCGTCATCGGATCCGTTTACTATTATTTTTTCTCCGGCAAGTGCTTTTTCGTATTTGGCATCTTTATGCGCATTTTCAAGCGCAACTGCAGTAAGTCCGTAAAACGTCCTTGCATCTTCATTAAGCTGTGAAACGTTACGGAAATAACTGTGCCAGTCCGCATCTGAACCGCTCATAAACTGAAAAAAGGATGAATCAACTTTGTCAAAAGGAATTATAATATCATCCGGTATTCCAAGAGGATATGCGCCGGTTTTTTCATTATTTACAGAACATATAACTTTTGTCTGACCAAAAAAGCTGTAGTCAGCTATCCATTTCAGATCACGATATCCGTATTTATCATGAATAATGCGATTGACTTCTTCTGCAGTTTCGCTTCCGTCATCAAACGAAACAGATTTTCCTTTTTCCTCAGGAATACCAGAATCGCTGCTAAGCAGTCCGTTTATAATCTCAGCAACTGTTTCGGCCATGCGGTTAAGTTTATTTGAATCTTTGATATCTCTGTCGTAATCAGATGAACTCAGAACATGCTTATAGTACGAACGGTCCTCGTAAATATACTGCTTCATTGAAATAGTATCGAGTATGTTCACTACCCCGTCTTCGTTTACATCCAGCTTTTCTGATGCTTCATTATCAGATTTTCCGGTCATGAAATCAAACATTCCTGAAAGATCGGAGGGCTTAAAATATTTTTTCGCCTTCTCAGTATCAGCTGCATATGCTGTAATAAAAACTGATGAAACGAGAGTAACTGCAAGAACTGCAGAAATAACTTTCTTTATCATAAATCTTATCCCCTTTTTGTGGTTTGTGTTATTGGATATATTTTACCACGAATGTGATTCAAAGTCAATTCAGATATGCAGAAAAACCACGCTCTCTTTTCAGAAAACGTGGTTCACCTGAATAATTTAATTGGCAATTAATTAAACGCATAAGTCCCTGCAATGTGTCCATAGGAAATAACATTTCCTCCGCCGTTGTCAAGCGACTTTATAACTTCGAAGAAATCTTCATTGGTCGTATCGAATCTTCCTTCAACAGTTTCTGCAGGTTCCTTCAGGGCGAAGACGTAGACTTCATAATTGTGGTCTCCGGTTCCGGCCGGCGGATACGGGCCTTTGTATTCTTCTGCCGGTGCCCAGCCTGTCGGAAGATCTATTTCCTTGCTGACGGACTTCCAGTGCATCCAGTTGTCTGCGCTTGTATCTATCATGTAGATAACGTACTCTCCTGCGCCTTCAACAGATCCCCATGAAAGCTGCGGAGAAACATTGTTTCCTTTTTTCTTCAGGCTTCCGATATCGTCCTTCCACTTTCCGTCTTCACCAAGGTCTGAAGATGTTATTTCAAATGTGCTGAGATTTTCAATACTGAACTCTTTTGCAGCTTCAGTTACTTCGGCTGCAGTTTCTTCGGAAGATCCTTCATAGGCTTCTGTGACCTGCACGATCTCATTATTCTGTGTAGCAGCGTCATCTGTCTTTCCTGCAGTTCCGCACGAAACAACAGCAAATGCGGTAAGAAGTGCTGATAATAACAATACTGTCTTTTTCATAAAACAATCTCCTTTATTTCAGTAATATGATATTATTATAGCATATACAGTTGATTAATACAACAGAAAATCTCTATAAAGCTATATATGGTAAACTAAAGAAACACTGATTAAAACGGAAATCCGGCTTCGCCGGATTTCCGGAGGTGGGATTTGCGGGGCTTCTCCCCGACCCCCACTCTGATTTATGAATAAATCAGAGTTTTCCTAAAAAGATTTTCAGAGCAAAAACAAGGTGTATTCTTTCAGAAGAACACACCTTGTTTTTTTGTATTTACTCCGGTATCACATAGCACACAGCAAGATAAACTACGGTCGACAGCACTGCGAAAGAGCATGTAAGAATTCCGGCAGGGATCTTTGCAATCTTGTATGCTTTCGGCTTTGATGTTTTCAGTTTGTCGAGCATGATACCTGCAAAAAGCATCTGAACAGGAACGGTAAGCACGATATATCTGAAATTGAGCGTACAG
>JAGDDO010000272.1 GCA_017848205.1 Oscillospiraceae bacterium
ATAGTGAACGCAAAAAGTTTACGTTCACTATAATCAAATTTATTTATACTGTCCTGCAGATCTGCAAAATACGTCTTTCCTGTCAGTTTGCAAAGATCTTTGAAATGTCTCCGACTGTTATGATGACCATAAGCACCATCAGGCAGGCAATGCCAACAAAATGAACCATGCCTTCCTTTTCAGGCGGAACAGGTTTTCTTCTTATTCCTTCGATTATAAGGAATACCAGTCTGCCGCCGTCAAGTGCCGGAAGAGGCAGAAGATTGAATATACCCAGGTTTACAGAGATCATCATGATAAGTGACATAAGACTTTCCAGTCCGTATGCTCTTACTGTTCCTATAGCTGAAACAATGCCGACCGGACCTGAAAGATCGTTTAATCCGTACTGACCTCTTACAAGATCGATCAAAGATATCCAAATAAGTCTTGCAGTACTGAGGGTATCTCTGAAGCCAAAGCTCATAACAGTTAAAAAGTTCTTGTTTTCAGCTCTGCGCACCTTAAAGTCAACGTTGGTCTCAGCTTCCTTAAGTTCCTCCTTACCGTCATACTCTTCCTTTGAATCAAATGTTACGTAGTGTTCGTAAGGGATCTCATCAGTGGCAGCTTCAATGTAGTAATAATATTTTCTGTAGAATTTTACATTATCAAGGACTACTTTTTTACCGTCGCGCTTAACAACAAGATCAAAAACTCCGTCCTTGCTGTTTGCAAATTTATAGTTTATATCGCTGGTCGTAAAAATGTGCATGCCGTCCATGCTGAGGATCTCGTCGCCTACCATAAGACCGGTCTGTGCACTTTCAGCACCTGGATAAAACTCACGTACCGTATTGGTTTTTATCACTTCTGAAATGAAACCTGCAGTAAATGCTGCAATAAGGAATCCGAGAATAAGGTTCATTACAGGGCCGGCAAGTACAACAGCCATTCTGTGTCTGACCGGCTTCTTTCTGAAAGCACGGCAGTCTTCGCTGTCGTCATCCTCACCTTCCATTGCGCAGAATCCGCCTACAGGAAAAAGTCTGAGAGAGTATTCCGTTTCGCCTTTAACAAATCTGAAAATACTCGGTCCCATTCCTATGGCAAATTTGTTTACCTTAATGCCGCAGAGCTTTGCAACGGCGAAATGTCCGAATTCATGAAAAGCTACTAAGAAGCTGAACATGAGCAGGGCAATAAGTATATTGACAATATTCATTTCTTTCCCTCTGTTTCTTTATTCCACAGAATTTCTTACGTATTCTCTTGCAGCTGTATCGGCTGCGATCACATCTTCGTAATTATTTATTTCTTTGAATCTGAAATGCTCATAGGCACTTCTTACGAGTTCTCCTATCTGAAGGAAACGGATCTTTCCGTTAAGGAAAAGGCTTACAGCGACTTCATTTGCTGCATTTACAATACACGGATAAGCACCGCCCTTTGTTATCGCCTCAATGCAGAGAGCAAGGCAGTCAAATGTTTCAAGGTCAGGCTTTTCGAAAGTAAGTGTACCGTAGTCAGTAAGTGAAAGCGGCTTTGTCGGGCATTCCTTTCTCTCAGGATAAAGAAGAGCGTACTGTATCGGTATTCTCATATCCGGCACGCCCATCTGACCGATAACTGAAAAGTCCTCGAACTGTACAGCTGAATGGAGCACACTCTGTCTGTGTACCACAACTTCGATCTGATCAGGTTCAAGGTCGAACAGCCACTTGGCCTCAATGAACTCAAAGCCCTTGTTCATAAGTGTACTTGAATCGATGGTTATTTTATTGCCCATGCTCCAGTTAGGATGATTGAGCGCATCGGCAACTGTTACGTTTTCAAGCTCCTCCTTCTTCTTTCCGAAGAACGGACCGCCTGAAGCCGTAAGAATGATCTTGCTTATACGGTTCATGCTGTTGCCCTGAAGGCACTGATAAATAGCTGAATGTTCGGAATCGACTGGATAGATCTTAATACCCTTTTCAGCAGCTGCATCCATAACGATCCTGCCGCCGGCAACAAGTGTTTCCTTATTTGCAAGAGCAATGTCCTTGCCGTTTTCGATAGCGGTAAGGGTCGGCAGAAGTCCTACCATTCCGACAACGGAATTGAGTAAAATATCGTTTCCTTTGTCAGCGGCGATTTCGCAGAGACCCTCCATGCCGCAGAGAACCTTTATGTTTGTGTCAGCAAGTTCCGATTTCAGAGCGCTGTAGTATTTGTCATCGAAGATACATACCATTTCAGGTGAAAACTCTCTTGCCTGTTCAGCAAGCTTTTCGTAGTTGCTGTTTGCAGCAAGAGCCTGAATATCAAGTCCGTGCTTACGGGCAACATCCATGGACTGAAGACCTATGGATCCGGTAGAACCTAATACGGAAACCCTTTTCATTATCGATTCCTCCAAAAACTAAATAGAAAATTCAAAGGCTAACAATTTTTGTTGTTAGCCCTCGTAATATGTCATAATAATGCATGGACAAAGTCTGAACGAAAATATCAGACATACATATCCATAACTGATAAATACGCATACATAAACGGAGCAACAAACAGTACGCTGTCAAAACGGTCCATGAATCCGCCGTGTCCCGGCATGATCTTTCCGTAGTCCTTGATACCGCACTGGCGCTTGATAAGTGAAGCAGTAAGATCACCCAGAGTACCGAGTGCCGCACATATCATGCCAAGGAAAAATGATATAAAATAGTTTACTCCGCATCCCTTTGCGAAAAAGGAAACGTACACCAAATTAAAAATTACAAAGAACAAACCGTCAAAAATGACACCACCGATAAATCCTTCAACGGTCTTTTTCGGGCTTATCTCAGGACAAAGTTTGTGCTTTCCGAGAAATGTGCCGGTAAAATAAGCTGCAGAATCAGCTATCCATGCTCCGCACAAAGTAAGAAGCAGAAGAACCTTGCCGTGTTTTTCAGTCAGTACATTGAGCCTGCACAGACTTGCCATGGAAAGGCTCATAAGAACAGGTACCATGACTGCAAACGAAAGCTTTTCGTAGCTCATTTTTCTGTAGTAGAGCAGATAGGAAGCAAACAGAGCCATTATCACTGCTGTAGTGACAAGCAGTATTATGCGGTCACTTCCGTACAAAACCAGAAAAGGATATGCTCCTGAAAAAGCAAGAGCAATTGCCGTCATAAACTTGTTTTCATGACAGCCTGCCGCCCTGTAGAGCTCAAACACACCAAGCATGGAAAGAAGAGCAACAGCAGCAGGCAGTGCAGCTGTATCAGCAAATATTATAACCGTTATTCCGATGGCCGCAGCAACAACTGCTGAAATTATTCTTGTAAGCAATGATCAGACACCTCCGAAGCGTCTCTGCCTGCCGGCATATGCCCATAACGCTTTATCCAGTTCATCAGGCAGGAAATCCGGCCAGAGAACATCTGAGAAATAAAGTTCAGCGTAGGCACACTGCCATATAAGGAAGTTGGATGTTCGTAATTCACCGCTTGGTCTGATCAGAAGATCGACATCAGGAATGCCTTTGGTATACAGATTGTCAGCAACTGTCTGTTCAGTAATGTCATCAATACTGAGCTCGCCCTTCTGTACGCTTGCAGCGATCTTCTTTGCTGCATTTCTGATCTCATCACGTCCGCCGTAGTTAAGCGCAACGATCATAGTCATCTTGTCGTAGTCCTTGGTATCATTCTCGACTTTGTTCATAAGTTCGATAAGTTCCGGTGCAAACGCAGTACGGTCACCTATGAAAACCATACGAACCTCTTCCTTGTAATAGTTCTGGACCTTTGCAAGATACTGCTTGAAAAGCACCATGAGTGCTGATATCTCATCGCTTGATCTTTTCCAGTTTTCCGTTGAAAAAGCATAGAATGAAATATATTTTATGCCGATATCGCGGCAGTAGCGGACTATCTTTTCAAAAGTCTTTCCGCCTTCCGCATGACCGAATGTACGCGGCATCATGCGCTTTTTAGCCCATCTGCCGTTGCCGTCCATAATGAAACCTATATGTTCAGGAAGGATCTCCGGAAGATCCCTTTTGTTATTATCTTTTGTAGCCATATTTCTCCTGTTACTGATCAGATAGTTGTAACTTCCTTTTCCTTTTCTGCAACCAGACTGTCGATCTCAGCACAGAACTTGTCAACAACTTTCTGAAGATCGTTTTCGCACTGCTTGAGATCGTCTTCTGTGATCTCTGAATTCTTCTTCATTGTCTTGAATTTGTCCATTGTATCACGTCTTACTGAACGAACGGATACCTTGGCTTCTTCGCCGTATTTTTTAACTGTCTTGCAGAGTTCCTTACGCTTTTCTTCAGTTGGCTGAGGAACTGTAAGACGGATAGCCTTACCGTCGTTGATAGGTGTAATACCGATATCTGAAGCGAGAATAGCCTTTTCTATAGATTTGAATGCAGATGCATCGTATGGTGTGATAACAAGTGTACGGCCTTCTGAAACCTTGATCTGAGCAAGCTGGCTTACAGGAGTCATTGTTCCGTAGTATTCAGCAGAAACTCTGTTGAGAAGATCAGGGTTTGCACGTCCTGCTCTTATTGTTACAAATTCTCTTGAAAGAGAATCAATAGTCTTCTGCATTTTTTCCTTAGCTGCATTTATTGTATCTTTCATATTTTTCTCCTCTTTTCTATTGATTTAAGAATAAACGTTTCCTTATGCTTCCACTACTGTGCCGACATTCTTTCCGAGAACAGCATCAACGATGTTGTCCGGTCTGCCGAGGTCAAATACGAGTACAGGCATCTTGTTGTCCCTGCACATTGAAGCTGCTGTTGAATCCATTACAGCAAGGTTCTTTTCAAGTACTTCAGTAAATGAAAGTGTGTCATATCTGACAGCGTCATCATACTTGTGCGGATCCTTGTCGTAAACTCCGTCAACCATTGTTGCCTTGAATACTATGTCGCACTTTGTTTCCATTGCTCTGAGAACTGCAGCAGTATCGGTCGAGAAGAACGGATTACCTGTTCCGCAGCCGAAAATAACTACCTTTCCCTTTTCAAGATGTCTTATTGCCTTGTTGATGATAAGCGGTTCTGCGACCTCTGCCATATTGATAGCTGTCTGAACTCTTACGTCAACGCCAAGGCTTCTCAGTGTATCTCCTACTGTAAGTGCATTCATTGCTGTTGCAAGCATACCGATGTGATCGGCTGTAAGTCTGTCCATATCTCCGCATGAACGTCCTCTCCAGAAGTTACCGCCGCCGACAACGATGCCGATCTGAACTCCTGTATCAGCAGCCTTCTTGATGCTTCTGCAGATGTTGGCAATAACATCGAAATCAAGACCTGTTGACTTGCTGCCTGCAAGTGCCTCGCCGCTGAGTTTTATAAGTATACGATCATATTTTCTCTCCATTATGAGCACCTCACCAAAATTTCATACTCTATTAATTATAGCGTATATCATTGAAGATGTAAATAGTTAATATTATTTTTTTATTACCCTTTCTAGATTTTTCATCTTCTTTTCATTCATTTATCATTGACTTGTGTTGTTATCTGAAGTATAATATAAATCGTGTGAAACTTAGGAAACATTGATTAAATCGTAAATCCGGCTTCGCCGGATTTACGATTGGAGGAATTTGCGGGGCTTCGCCCCGGTCCCCCAGGATGAATTACAAATAAATCAGCGTTTTCTTAAAAAACAAAAGTTTAATTCAATTTATTAAGGAGCAGATCATTAATGTATAAGAAAATTACAGCATTTCTGGCAGCAGCCGCTATGCTCTCTGCCGCCGTTACAGGATGCGGTCCGGCTGAAGGCACAACAACTACCACTCAGAACGAACCGGCAGCAACAGAAGTAACCGAATCAGCTGATGCTGCGGAAACTGAGGACGTAACACCTGAACCGGAAACACCGGTATTCGAAACAGTTTCTCCTATTCCGGCCGCTTCAACTGAAATTACTGACAGAAGAGACTTTATCGTTACACTTTTACCTGAATACGCACCTGAAACCTGCAAAAACTTTGAAAAGCTTGTAAGCGAAGGGTTCTATAACGGACTTTCATTCCACAGAATAATAGACGGTTTCATGGCTCAGGGCGGCGACCCTAACGGCAACGGAACAGGCGGAGCCAAAGATAATATCAAGGGTGAATTCTACTATAACGGTGTAGCAAACAAACTTTCACACACCAGAGGCGTTATTTCAATGGCCAGAAGCAGCGATCCTGACAGTGCATCCAGCCAGTTTTTCATCTGCTATACAGACGAGTGCACATACTCTCTCGACGGTCTGTATGCAGCTTTCGGTTCAGTAACCGAAGGCATGGAAGTTGTAGATGCGTTCCTTGCTGTACCGCGTGATTACAGCTTAAGCGGAGAATTATCTTCACCGCAGTCTCCTGTAACAATAAAGGAAGCTGTAATGATCGATCCTGATGAACAGGGCCACCCGAGAGTTAAAATCACCATGAACGACTTCGATACAAGTTCAGGAGATGTATCAGAAGAAGTTACTGAAGCTGAAACTGCTGAAGCAGCAGAGACTGAGGCTGAAGGAAACGAAAGCATCACTGAAAGTGAAGAAACTGCTGAAACAGAAGCTGCAGCTGAATAATAACGAAACGCTTTAAGCAGTATGATCTGAATTTTTTCAGTGTTTCCTTAATACGAACAATAACCTCAGGTCACTGTTATCAGTAATAAACCTTACAAAAACCCCCGCAGGTCTGTAAAGATTATTTACAGACCTGTTTTTTATCGTATTCAGATACATACAAATCCAATTTATTAAGTTTTTCAAAACTGGAAATATATAATCTTGACAAATATATATAAAACGATGTATAATTAATGTAAATAATGATACGATAATCACAAAAGAATTTGATCATGGGGTTACTGAAGATCTCTTTTGTGATTGCGGCTGAACGTCAGCCGTTTTTTCCACGGGGAAGGATTAAATTATGATAAAGAGGATCTGAATTATGAAAAAAATACAGGAAAGATCCAAGGGGATTGTAAAAAAGAAGCGAATGTCTTTCGCTATAAGGTTTTCCGTTATCATACTGTCATTCATCACAGTATTCTCAATACTTTATCTGTGCAATTGTCTCAGCTCGATCACCAATCAGTACACAGCCCTTATGATACAGGAAACCCGAAGAACAGACACGGTTAATTCTATCGAAAGTCACCTTGCTGAACATCAGACTCATATTTTCGAGCATGTTATTTCCACATCGGACGAGGAAAAGAATAATCTCGAAATAAAAGCCCAGAGTACCAAAAAGGAGCTTATGAGTGAAGTCCAGGAACTCCGGAAGGAATTCAAGGACACAAAATACGATATACGATACAAAACTATTGCTTCCAACGTTATCAACTATCTGCTTGATTCTGAAACTGTATTTACAATGAGTCACAACGGTGAGAGCGATAAGGTTGATGAATTCATGGAAGACACACTTGTTGACTACATCAACACGGTAAATGCAAATGTAAGCAGCTTCAAAAACATGCTTGAAGACGATATGTCAGAAGCCAGAAATAAACTTGAGACCAATTCCAAATTTATTTATATGCAGGCTCTCGTAATTCTGATCGTTCTGATAGCCTGCTCGATATTCTGTCTTATCGTAAGCTTCAGACTTTCTCACGAGATCATCAACATCGATCCGCTTACGCAGATGCCGAACTTCGATTATTTTCTCGGTTACTGTGAAAAGCCGTTTATACGCGGAAATCTTGCAAACTATGCTGTAATGAGTATAGACATAAAAGGCTTCCAGTACTTTAACCAGCAGCTTGGCACAAGTTTCGGAGATGCCCTCCTGGTCGAATACGCTTCACAGCTCAAGAAAAACAAATCGCGTAAAAGATACCGTGAATTCATAGCCCGCGTAAACGGCGATTCGTTCATTGCCCTTCACAGGACCGACAGAATACCGGTAATAACCGACTACTTAAGTCAGATAGACATGAATGTACGTTTCAAAGACAGCGTTCAGAAAGTAACAGTGTATTCACGATGCGGCGTATGTCCTCTTGAAAAGGGTATGAACATAATGGACGCCGTTGAGAATTCACGTACAGCTCTCAAAGAGGCAAAGAAGCTTTCAAATACAAGCAGCGTATGGTACACTCCGAAAATGAGTGAAAAGGAACGTAATTCAAAAGAGACCATCGCCAAATTCTCGGAAGCCATCAAAAACAAGGAGTTCCTTGTTTACTACCAGCCAAAGGTGGATATGACCACAAACAAACTCTGCGGCTGCGAAGCTCTTGTACGATGGATGCATGACGGAAAGCTTATTCCGCCTTTCAGCTTTATTCCTGTACTTGAAGACGAAGGATACGTTACCCAGCTTGACTTCTACGTTTTTGAAAAAGTCTGTGAAGATATTTCCGAATGGGTAAGCAAAGGCATTGAGCCGGTAAGAATATCATCCAATTTCTCAAAGCTTCACCTGAAAAACAAAAAATTTGCCGATGACGTTCTTGAGATCATCAGCCAGTACAACGTTGATAAAAAATATATCGAGATAGAACTTACAGAATCATCCGGCTATGATGATTTCGAAGCAATGACGCAGTTTGTGAACAAGATGAAACTTGAAAACATTCACACTGCCATAGATGATTTCGGTACCGGATATTCATCACTGTCGCTGTTAAAGGATCTTGACATCGATGTTGTAAAGCTCGACAAGTCCTTCTTAAACGGTGCAAACACCGACCTTCAGAAACAGATGATCGAGAACATCATCAAAATGATACGTGACCTTCACCACGACGTTATCTGTGAAGGCGTTGAAACAGAACAGCAGGCGCAGTTCCTCAAGAGTGTAAAGTGCTTTATGGCTCAGGGTTATCTTTATGACAAGCCGCTGCCACATGACGACTTTGAAAAACGTCTTGTAAGTCCCGTTTATGAACTTGAAAAAGAATAATTAAATCTAAGGAAACACTGATTTAACCGGAAATCCGGAGATGGGATTTGCAGAGCTTAGCCCCGGACCCCGCGCTGATTTATGAATAAATCAGCGTTTCCATAAAAATAACAGACAGTTTTTACTGTCTGTTATTTTTTATATAAACAAAAAGCAGGTACAGTATAAACCATACCTGCTGTTCTGCGAACCTGTTAAAAATTATTACTTCTTGAGTTCGTTCATGCACTTCTGGCAGATGCTCTTGCCCTTGAAGTCAAGAAGGTCTTCGTTGTCACCGCAGAGAACGCATGTTGACTTGAACTTCTTGAGGATGATAGCGTCCTGATCTACGTAGATTTCTACGCTTTCTCTGTCGTTAAGACCAAGAGTTCTTCTGAGTTCCTTTGGTAATACGATTCTTCCGAGTTCGTCGATTTTTCTTACAATACCTGTTGATTTCATCTTTATTATTTCCTCCTGAGATAATTTAATATCTGTTATTATTATATATTATTAGTATGATTATGTCAATAATAACATATATAAACTAGACATAAAAAATTCCCTGTTAAATCTATGCACAATTACCTACATGAAAAATAGTTGATATCTATATTGTACTTTTTATGCATTTTGATGATTGTCAAAATCTGCGTTTGCAATCTGCATCATTATCGCACACTCGATACGTTTTCTGAAAAGACGACATCCAGGCTCGTAAATTCCGGTGATATCACCTGTTGCGTGGTAAGCATTTGCAGCACAGCCGCCTGAGCAGTAAAGCTTTGCCCAGCAGTCAGCACAGTCAGGACGTGAATAGATATTGCACTTTCTGAACTTTTCACGCATTTCCGTATTGGTAACACCGTCATAAATATTACCCATGAGATATTCCTCGTCGCCGACGAACTGGTGACACGGATAAAGATCTCCCCAAGGAGTAACAGCAAGATATTCCGTACCTGATCCGCATCCGGAAAGTCTCTTGTAAATACAAGGACCGTTCTGAAGATCGATCATGTAATGATAGAAGGTAAATCCGTTTCCGTTCTGGTATCTTCTTATCATTTCCTTTGCAAGGATCTCGTACTGTTCAAACACCTTTGTGATATCATCTTCTGTAAGAGCAGAAGGATCATCAGGTGCACAGACTACAGGCTCCATGGAAAGCTCCTTAAAGCCGAGATCAGCCATATGGAAAATATCGTTTGTAAAGTCAGGATTGAAGTGAGTGAAAGTTCCGCGCATGTAGTAGTTTTTGTCACCGCGTCTCTCCACAAAATGTTTGAACTTCGGAACTATCTTGTCGTAGCTTCCGTTTCCTGCATAGTCAACACGGAAACGGTCATGAACTTCCTTTCGTCCGTCAAGACTGAGAACTACGTTGTGCATTTCCTGATTGCAGAAGTCGATAACCTCATC
>JAGDDO010000273.1 GCA_017848205.1 Oscillospiraceae bacterium
ATTCAGAAAGCTTAAAAATGAAGGTTACAAAGTCGCTCTTGATGACTTCGGCACCGCTTATGCTTCACTTGAAATGCTCAGAAACCTTCCGGCAAGCATTATAAAGATAGAACATTCATTCGTAAGGGAACTTGCTGATCCCGGACATGATATTGACTACGTCATCATAGACAGCCTGCTTTCAATGTGCAGAAAGCTTAAGTGCAATGCAATAGTTGAGGGTGTTGAAAGCGAGAAGGTCGCAGACATGATAAAAGATCTCGACACCACTATGCTTCAGGGCTACTATTATTCAAAACCGGTTCCGCGTGAGGAATTCGAAAAAATGCTGGAAAGTCAGAAATAAAAAAACAAAAGCTTCCGTTTTTACGCGGAAGCTTTTTTGTGTTCAATTATAAAGTGCTTAGGTAAGCGCTGATTTATTCATAAACCAGCGTGGGGCACGGGGCGAAACCCCGCGTTCTATTCCATCCGGAAAACGGTGAGGCCGTATTTCCGGTTTGATCACTGTTTTCTCAGGAACTTTATTTTTTTGCTTTGAAAAGTGTGCCTACAGGAATGTCCTCGAAAAGATCATAGAGCATTTCAGGATTTCTGCCGTTCATGATGACCATGTCAATACCTGATTCAGTCGCTATTTTTGCGGCGTTTATCTTGGTTGCCATACCGCCTGTACCGAGTGATGAACCTGCACCTCCTGCGATCTCTTCGATGTGGTGATCTATCTTTTCAACTACAGGAATAAGCTTTGCAGTTTTGTCAGTGTGCGGATCGGAACTGAAAAGACCGTCGATGTCTGACAGAATAATGAGAAGGTCAGCTTTTGCGAGGTTTGCTACCATTGCTGACAGAGAATCGTTTTCGCCGATCTCAAGTTCCAGTTCATCGATGGCAACTGTATCGTTTTCGTTTACTATCGGAATAACGCCCATTGAAATAAGCTTTTCAAATGTATTTACAACGTTGTTCTTTTCGAGAATTGTTTTGGTAAGAAGGATCTGTGCTACTGTTATGCCGTATTCGTCAAAGAGATTGTCGTACATGTACATCAGTTCGCACTGTCCGACTGCGGCACAGGCCTGTTTTGAAGGAGTGTCGGAAGGACGTGCCTTGAGTCCGAGCTTGCCAACACCAAGTCCAATCGCGCCGGAAGAAACTATGACAAGCTCTTTTCCGGAGTTCTGAAGATCTGCCAGTACGCGTACAAGTGAAGTCATCTTTCTGATATTGAGCTTTCCGGTACTGTGTGCAAGTGTTGATGTTCCGAGTTTTATGACGATACGCTTTTTATCTGAAATACGTTCCATGTGTAATTACACATTCCTTTCATGGATTTACTACGTTTTCCGGGGTGCCGTTTAAATAGGCTCTGATATTGCTGTTTACAATATTTATCAGTCTTCGTCTTGTTTCAAGCGGTGCCCAGGCAACGTGAGGAGTGATGATGCAGTTTTTTGCACCGATAAGAGGACAGTCTTTTCTCATTGGTTCGTATTCGAGAACGTCAAGTCCTGCGCCTGCGATCTGACCGGAATTAAGTGCATCAGCAAGAGCCTGTTCGTCTGCAACAGGACCTCTTGATGTGTTTATGATGATAGCATCTTTCTTCATAAGCGCAATGCGTTCACGGCTTATGGCACCCTTTGTTTCATCTGTAAGAGGGCAGTGGAAGGTGATCACGTCAGCACGTCTGAAGGCGTCATCCAGGCTTACCAGTTCATAGCCGCAGTTTTCCGGTTTTGTTCTTGTGTTTACAATGACATTCATTCCGAATGCGTCAGCTATCTTTGCGACTGCTTTTCCTATGCTTCCGAATCCTACGACAGCAATTGTTTTGCCTGCGAGTTCATACATAGGATAAGGGAATGCGGAGAATGTAGGTGATGTGATCCATTTTCCGCTTTCGGTGTAATCACGATAAAGCGAAACCTTGCTGTAATGTCCCAGAATAAGAGCGAATGTATGCTGTGCAACTGCGTCAGTTGAATATGAACCGGCGTTGCACACTGTTATGCCGCGCTTCTTTGCAGCCTTTATGTCGATGTTGTTGAAGCCTGTAGCGAAAAGACCTATGTACCTGATATCCGGACAGGCATCCATTATTTCTTCAGTAATAAGGACCTTGTTGCAGAGCACGATCGGGCTGTCACCTATACGCTCTGCGGTCTGTTCAGCTGAGGTGAGTCCGTAAAAGGTTATGTTTCCGTCTGAAAAGATCTCATCTTTGGATATGTCGCCGGTTGAAACTGTGTCCCAGTCAAGTACGGTTATCTTATTCATTTGTACTCTCCGCGGTATCTGCTTCTGCATTCTCTGCTGCCGCTTTTGCAGCTGCTTCTGCTTTGGCTTTAAGTTCTTCTTTTTTCTTTTCAACTGACATTACAACGAAAATTGCGATGATCAGGATGAGTTCGATAATTCCCACAGCATAACGCCATGCAGGTGAGTCATTGACGTAGAGAAGAAGTGTAGATGCGATAGCAAATGCTGATATTATCTGGTATTTGTAACCCTGTCTGAAAAACTGCAGCATAAAGAAAACAAATCCTATGATGCAGAAAATAATGTGTTTATCGGTATTGAGCGGAAAAGTAGCCATATTATTTACCTCTTGTAATATTTGAATTAATACACTGCCGTGCAGTGACCAACTTTAATTATATCATAACACCATGGCTTTTACAAGTTGTTTGGAGTTATACATAAAAAAATATCCGGAAATACGGCGAAACCATATTTCCGGAGGTGGGATTTGCGGGGCTTCGCCCCGGAGCCCCACGCTGATTTATGAATAAATCAGCGTTTCCCTTATTATTTATTACTGTAAACAGGATCGTTGAGTCTTTTTTCAAATTCATCGTGCGGAAGAGGAGTGTCGTAAAGATAGCCCTGAGCCGCAAAGCAATGTATCTGCTTAAGGAATTCCACCTGTTCCTTTGTCTCAATGCCTTCGCAGATGACCTCACGTTCAAGATCGTGGATCATGCGGACTATGGTGCCGATCATCTTCTTGTTCGGATTGTTTTCCCTGTCAAGGTCGTCGATAAACGACTTATCGATCTTGATGACATCAACATCCAGATCGCGAAGCATGGACAGTGATGAATATCCGGTGCCGAAGTCATCCATCGATGTGAAAATACCTTTGCTTTTCATGACATTCACAAATTCCGCAAGAGAGGCGAAGTCGTCATAGGCCGATGATTCAGTTAATTCCACTTCGACATATTTCGGATCAATACCGTATTCATCTATTATTTCTATTATTTTATCCGCAAAGTCCGGATCTTTCAGGTGGACCTTTGAAAAGTTCGATGAAACACGCACAGGCGTGATGCCTTTTCTGATCCATTCAGCGATGTCGCTGCAGACACGCCGGAAAACATAGAAGTCAAGAGCACTTATATTACCGTTTTCCTCCAGAATGCTTATGAATTTTCCCGGAGGTATCAGCTTGCCGTCGTGCATCCAGCGTACAAGGGCTTCACATCCGCACAGAGTATTGTTTTCGATGTTTACCTTCGGCTGGTAGTAGACAAGGAACTCGCCGTTTTTAAGACCCTGGTTACAGAGGTAAAGCGTATCCATACGAGAATCCATCTCAGTGAACATTTCAGGATCGTATCGGATAAACGAATCGCTGGTGCTCTTACGCGCTGAGCTCAGTGCGAGAGTACATGCGGCAAAGGCGTCACCCGGTACATCGTTTTCCTGGATCCTGTACAGACCGCAGTAAACCTGAAGCTGATCGGAACGTTCGAGTATGTCAATTTTTATATCTTTCATGTGCGAAATAAACTGATTTTCGCGGTCACTGCCGATAAGAAGCAGATAGCTGTCGCCGCCGTCACGGGCGAAGTGCTCTCCCTTGACCAGAAAATCTCTGATATGGTCTGCAAATTCGGTGAGAATCTGATCGCCCGCCTTGTAGCCGTATTTGCTGTTATAGAATCTGAAGTCCCTGATGTTGCAGAAAACGCAGGTGTAATCGCTGAAATGGCCGCTTTTCGCAAGACTGCCGCACAGCTTCTGAAAATGCTCAAAATTATCTGCACACGTAAGAGAATCCTTGTTAAGCAGATTCCTTGAAACTTTTCCGCATGTGAACATTGATAAAGCTGAGAAAAGCAGGACCAGAGTAATGCCAGCGGCAGTTGTCTGGCTTGCCCGTGTAGTTTTCTGAAGCATTCTTGTGCGGGTCTCTTCCACATCTGCGTTCAGAATTTTTTCGTATTCGGTTATTGTACTGTTTACTTTGAAAATGTACTTGTTAAGGCAAACGTTCATATAGAAGTTTGACATTGCCAGGTCCCCGGCGTCAGCAAATTCAAGGACTTTTTCAACACTTTCGAGGTATTCTT
Organism: Oscillospiraceae bacterium; assembly: GCA_017848205.1. The sequence continues at coordinate 4,362 of JAGDDO010000273.1, forward strand.
TTGTTCCCAGATCGGTTATGAGGTAATACTCTTTGTATTCTGTGTCAGCAACATTGCTGCCGAACTCGTCAAGATTTTTCTGCAGTTCTTCCTCAAGCACTGCCGTCTGTTCCTTGATACGTGTACGTGTCCATGTTGTGTCATCAGAAATGATGTACTGGAAGATCATTTCTTCGTGATTGTAAAGATTTTTGCTGATCTTTGTCAGATTGTCCTTGTTTCGCATATCTGTTTCGATCATGTGACTGTATTCCGATGAAGTTGCTGACTGATTCAGGGCCAGGAAAAGCATTGCTGAAATGGAAAGAAGCATAGTAATGCATATCATGGATACAATCACACGGATCCTCTGCTGGCGTATGCTGCCATCGGATCTTGTTATTTTCCTGTTCATTAAATTTCCTCCCGGATATCATCCTTATAAAGCGGATATCCGATTTAATCAGTTTTTCCGGGAAACAGATAAAAATCCCCCGGTGATCCTCTGTACCGTAACCGGAAAAGGATCAGTTATTCCCTATATTTTATGCGGTATTTCAGTTTGACGTATCGACGCTGTACTGAGTACCGGTGAGACGGTCTTTCATCAGTATAAGGTCAGTTATAGCTGTTTTTCCGTCTTCATTCATGTCTGTGTCATATTTTTCGGAAAGCGTACCCTGGAAGCAGCTGATCAGAATGCTCAGATCCTCCGCGTTTACTTTTCCGTCTTTGTTTATGTCGAATTTGTCTTCGGCAAGAGGAGGGACCTCTGTGGTCACTGATGTTGTTTCTGCCGGTTCGGTTACTTCAGGTTCTGTCGTAACTGCCGGTTCAGTAACTGCAGGAGGATCCGGTTCTTCAGGCAGTATTACTGAATCTGCCGGAGATGAGAATGCTTTAAGGCATGTGTTGCCTAAAACTATTGATCTGAGTTTCTTCAGCGGAGCAGAAAGTCCGAGATACTCAGGGTAGCTGTATGAGTAACGCTTGTTTGTGGTAAGATACCATGTCTTTCCGTCAAGGCTGATGTAGCTGCTGTCAGTTTCGCTTTCAGCGAA
>JAGDDO010000274.1 GCA_017848205.1 Oscillospiraceae bacterium
CGAGCTGACCTGTGCTATTTGTAGTGCGCCTGCCGGCGCACGATTTATCCCCGCAAAGTTAAACGCAATTCTCCTAAAGCGTCGTTTTACCCTTGAAACACTCTTTTAAAAATGATATAATACATATATCAGCGAAAAAGGGATGTGGGGGAAAATGAATAATTTACTGGAACGTATCGGTCTGCCGTTACTTGTCCAGATATCTATAGAATGCTGGAATGAACTGCTCCTTCTGTTACTTATTTTTGTTATGGTGTTAAGTACACGCCGGGATAGATCAGGGGGGGAAGAAACTGGAAGTTCTGCTGTACCGCTTACGAAAGAACTGATATTTTTCTATTCCGGTACCTTTGTTTATAATCTTTGTGACATAGCATACATCGTATTCAGCGGTATGCCGACTATGGCTTCTTTTCTGATTATGAGGATCAGTTCTTTTCTGTATTACTGTTCCGGTGAGTTCCTGACACTTATTTATCTTCAGGTGGTAAAGAAGTTTATATCAGATATACCAGGTAAAACAAATCTGAAAAAGTTTATTTCATTTTTTCAGTACATGCAGATGCCTATTATTCTGCTCCTTCTGATAACGCCGTTTACCGGTGCTGTTTACCGGATAAATGAAAATAATGAGTATGTTCGTTCATGGGGCTATTATATATGGCAGACAGTAACTGTAATTACTTTTGCAATGATCGGTATTGCAGTCATTGTGAAGTGGCGAAGAATAAAAGTGTTTATCAGAAAGGTTATCTGCATTGCATCACTGTTTATTGTTACTGGTATTGTCTGCGGGCATTTTACAGGTATAAGCATGACCAATATAATGGTAGTGTTTATCTCGATACTGCTTTTTCTGTTCTATGAAGAATGTAAGACCAGAACAATTGCCAGAAACATCAAAAGACTGGAACAGACAAAAGCCAGACTTGCAGAAAGCCGTCTTACCATGATGACAGCTCAGATAAAACCTCATTACATCTATAACTCGATGAATGTTATACGAGAGCTCTGTTACAGCAATCCTGAACTGGCTGCCGAGACTATAGCTCATTTTTCCGGATATCTTCATGGTAAAATCGAAGCTTTCAGCGGAAACGGGCTTACGACATTTGAAAAAGAAATAGATCTTGTAAAAGAGTATATTGCAATCGAGTATGCTGATGACAACAAGAAATTCAAAGTGGATTTTGATCTTAAGTGTACTGATTTTAAAATACCTGCACTCACCGTCCAGCCTCTTGTCGAGAATGCAGTTAAGCATGGGATAGACCGGTATTCAGATAAGTCGCTGGTGAGTATAAGCAGTTTTGAAAAAGATGATAATATAGTTATTGCAGTAACTGATAACGCAACAGCAGAAGAAGGGGATGATTCTTTATTTGCTGAAAAACGTGGAATAGGACTTACCAATGTGGCAGAACGTCTGAAACTGATGTGCGGTGGAAAACTGCAGATCAGTCACGATGGAACCGGAACTTCTGCCAGAATTATGATACCAATGGGATAAACAGGGGGAATAAAAATGCATACTATAACTGTTGATGATGAAAGTCTGTCTGTAAGAGCAATGCAGAGGACGCTCAGTAAAGCTGATCCGGAAGGTGTACACAGCGGTGTTTACAAAGTTTCGGAATTTTTCGATTATGTCAGAAAGCATGATGACATAGACATTGCGTTTGTTGATATAGAAATGAATACTGACGGAATTACAGTTACCAAAAAACTTAAGGAGATCGTACCGGACATAAATATTGTCATCTATTCCGGCCATCCTCAGTACAAAGCTGATGCACTTGACCAGCATGTAAGCAGCTTTATTGTAAAGCCGGTAACAGACGAAAAGCTTGCCGTTGCACTGGCCAATCTCAGACATCCGCTTAAGGAAAAACGTGCGGAAAGAAAACTGAAGGTAGTTACATTCGGTAATTTCATCGTTTATACAGAACCTGACCAGGTAATGACTTTTTCAATCAGTCATTCAATGGATGTATTTGCATATCTTGTTGACAAGTGCGGTTATGCTGTAACAGCCAGAGATATTGCAGCCGATGTTTTCGAAAAAGATGAGTTTACCAAACAGACTTCAAAAGATATTTCCAAGTATGTTACGTCGCTTATCAAAGATCTGACATCTGCCGGATTCGGCGATGTAGTGATCAAGCAGAACAGACTGATAAAAATAAACAAAAACCGTATAGAATGCGATTTGTATGATGCCCTTTCAGGCGACAGAAAAGCGCTGGAGGCTTTTAAAGGAGAATACCTGATAGACTATTCCTGGGCTGAAGAAAGTGACAGTGCAGAAGAGCTTAAAAATCTTGCAGGGGATAAGTGATAAAAACTGAATGCTCTTATTCTAAACAGTCGGGGACAATAAGTATCAACATACTGGGGTTTGATTGGTTTGAGTGTGAAGAATACTGGTCACATTATCAGCTGATAGAGAAGGACAGAGGAGACCTTCTGACAGACAAGGTATCATTTCATTATCTGGAGTTAAAAAAGGCAGCTAAAGAACACGGAGACAGCACACTCCTGCAGTGGCTGCATCTGATAAAC
>JAGDDO010000275.1 GCA_017848205.1 Oscillospiraceae bacterium
AGCGGTGTGTACAAGAGAAGAAGCCATTGAACTTATCGGAAGGCTTTATGCATGCAGACCCAAGGACTATTTCGGGAAAATCGATGACAGCCGCAGGGGGTCAGGCTTTATACTTATCTGTCTTCATGGATCAGATCACGATGTGCTTGCAGGAGAACTGGCAAAGGAGCTGAATGTCAGCACTGCACGTATAGCTGCTCTGTTAAAGACGATGGAGAAAAACGGACTTGTGGAAAGATTCCATCCTGCATCGGACGCAAGGCAGACTGTCGTGAGACTTACTGCGGCCGGAAATGATGAGGCCGAAAAACTGAAGGAATGCATTATCGAAAAGACGATGCATCTCGTTGACAGGGTAGGCAGAAAAGACCTTGATGAGTTTATACGCATTTCCGGAAAGATATGCGAAGCATGCTCCGAATGATGCAGACATCATAAAGGGTGTCTGCAAAATTCTGCATATAAATCTAACCCCGTTAGCAATATTTTTTGTGTGAAACGCTGATGAGCTGCAGTTCAGTGCATGAACATGCATTCATGTGCGGATCTTCAATCTGATCTTGCACTCATCCGGCGTTTTACATCTACAGATATTTTTGAAAGGAGAATCGAACAGAATGAAGAATATTTTCCGTAACCTGAAGAATTACCGGCTTCATGTTCTGCTGATAACCATACTTCTGGTCATTCAGGCGTTCTGCGATCTTTCGCTGCCTGACTACACATCAGACCTTATCGACGTCGGTATTTCAAATTCAGGAATCGGGCATGCTGTTCCTGAGTACATTTCCGAAAGCGGTTTCAGTGAGGTCGCGGCCTTTCTTGATGACCGTGAAAGGGAAGACTGGCAGCATGCTTATGTTTATGAGGAGAACGAGGGACGCTTTAAGCTCACTTCCACAGAGAAAGAAGAATGGAAAAGACTTGACGACCGGTTCTCAAAGGTCATTGCAGCAGTCTACATGCTGACATCAAGACAGAATGCGGCATTCGGTGAGACCGATATGAGTAACTTCGATCCGTCGAAGATGGATATGTCGGCTTTAGATCCTTCAAAGATGACCGAAGAACAGCTTGCTATGATGAAGGAAACTGAAGAAAAGCTTAAGGAATTCGGTGTGGATACATCTGCGCCCGACCTTCTTAAAGAGATAAGAAGAGTGTCCGAGGAAAAGATAAGCGCACTCGGCGATTCCATTATCGGTTCAATGGCAAAGCAGTTCTCAAAGGAACAGTACGAACTTTGCGGTATCGATACTGAACAGATGCAGAAGGATTACCTTTTCGTTACCGGACTTAAAATGCTCGGCATGGCTCTGGCAATGGCGACGGTTGCCGTACTTATCGGCTTTATCGCTTCAAGAGTTGCAGCCGGTGTCGGACGCGACTTAAGAGGAAACATATTCCGCAAAGTAATCGGATTTTCAAATGCAGAGCTTGACCGCTTTTCAACTGCATCGCTCATCACACGAAGCACCAACGACGTGCAGCAGATCCAGATAGTTACCGTAATGCTTCTGCGAATGGTGCTCTACGCTCCTATTCTCGCAATAGGCGGTATCGTCAATGTAAGCCGCTATAACTCAGGAATGAACTGGATCATCATCCTTGCAATAGCTCTCGTTACCTGCCTTATAGGAGTTCTCATCTTCGTGGCAATGCCGAAGTTCAAGATCATGCAGACACTTGTGGACAACGTAAACCTCGTTGCCCGTGAAATACTTACGGGTATTCCTGTTATCAGAGCATTCGGCCGCGAAAAACACGAAGAACAGCGCTTCGACAAGGCCAACACTGATCTTACCGGAATAATGCTCTTCACAAACAGGATCATGTCATTCATGATGCCGACCCTCATGCTCATAATGAACGGTATTTCAGTTCTCATAATCTGGGTAGCGGCATCAAAGATCGACAGTGGTGTACTTGAAGTCGGTGCAATGACAGCGTTTATCACCTACTCCATGATAATAATCATGTCATTCCTCATGCTGACTGCAATTTCCATCATGCTTCCGCGTGCCGGAGTTGCCGCAGACAGAATACAGGAAGTGCTTGATACAGAAATAACCATAACCGACAGCGAAGATGCTGTAACAGATGCCCCGCAGAATGCGGTCATAAAATTTGATCACGTAAGCTTCCGTTATCCTGACGGCGGAGAAAACGTTCTTACAGACATCGACTTTACTGTGGAGCCTGGCAAGACAACGGCCATCATCGGAAGCACCGGATGCGGAAAATCCACACTCGTAAAACTGATACCGCGTTTCTTCGACGTAACAGAAGGCTCAGTCTCAGTCGGCGGTACCGATGTAAGAAAGCTCTCCGTCGATACCCTCAGACGCATGATCGGATATGTGCCGCAGAAGGCGGTACTGTTTTCCGGCGACATAAGCTCGAACATCGCCTACGGTGCTCCTGATGCCTCGGAGGATGACATTGCAGCAGCTGCTGAGATCGCGCAGGCTGCAGGCTTCATCTCAGAAAAACCGGAGGGATATAAAAGCGTTATCTCCCAGGGAGGTACAAATGTATCCGGCGGACAGAAGCAGAGACTTTCGATAGCAAGAGCGATCGCAAGAAAACCGAAGATATATATTTTCGACGACAGCTTCTCGGCACTTGACTTCAAGACCGATACAGCTGTAAGAAAGGCACTGGCGGAAAAAACGAAGGATGCTGCAGTCATCATCGTTGCCCAGCGCGTAAGCACGATCTTAAATGCTGACCAGATAATCGTTCTCGACGAAGGCAGAATGATAGGCAGGGGTACTCACAGGGAACTCGTTGAGAACTGTGAGGAGTACCGCATGATCGCCCGTTCACAGCTTTCAGAAGATGAATTCAACAGGAGTATTTCGGGAAAGGAGGGAGTGTAAATGCCGCCAAGGAGAGGTATGCCGACAGAAAAGGCAAAAGACTTTAAAGGAACGCTCGGGAAAGTGATCAACTATCTCGGCGGATACAGGGCAGGCGTTATCGCCGTTATGATATGCGCTGTGCTCAGTGCAGTATTTCACATCGTTCCGCCTAAAATATTAGGAAAGGCAACCACCGCTCTGTCCGAGGGTCTGTTCGGAAAGATCACCGGCAGCGGTGAAATTGATTTCGGCTACATCGGGAAAATACTCGTGACCGTTATGTGCCTTCACGGAGTAAGCTATATTTTCAGCGTTGTCCAGG
>JAGDDO010000276.1 GCA_017848205.1 Oscillospiraceae bacterium
CACGGTCGTTGATAGCCTTCGGTATGTCACTGTTCTGTGTACAGATCTCGTTTTCCATAAGTGCCTTGACATATCCGAGATATCTGTCCTGGATACTTGATGTGGCGTTGAGTCTTCCGATAAATCTGATATCGGTGTGTCCGTTTTCAATAAGGTAGTCTGTGAGAAGATACATACCGTAGAAATTGTCAGTAACAACGGAATCGACATTGTAATGCTTGTCGTAGAAATCAAGGAAGATAAGAGGCACGTCGTATCTGATAAGCACGTCGATGTATGAACGGCTTATCTGTCCGAGAACTATAAGACCGCTTACCTTGTTTTCAGATATTATACGCGGAAGAACGCCGGCTTTTTCATCGTCCTTGGAAAGAGTTTCATTGATAGCAAAAAGATTCTTCTTGAGAAGTTCCTTTGAAGTTTCCTGACAGAGTCTCCAGTAGAAAGTACCTTTTTCACCTACAAAACGTTCTGACATGAGAATTCCGATGTTTCTGTTTTCAATTTTTGAAGTGATACGTTCATTGACCGTATATTTGTAACCGAGATCATCAGCCGTTTTCTTGATAGCTGCACGAAGCTCAGGGCTTACCCCTTCCCTGTCATTAAGCGCATTCGATACCGTTACGACGCTGACATTGAGACTTTCAGCAATATCGATCATTCTTATTACTTTTTTCATAGAATATTCACTCGACCTTTCGGGTTTAATGATTTGGCAGACAAAAGACAAAACGTGTCCTGTGCTGCAGATCAGAACAGTGACCGTACGTAAAGTCACTGTTTATAAAGCACTGGTTCACCAGTAAATCTGCATCTGAAAAGATGCTTTAACCCCTCAAGTCATCCCTTTCACGGAACGGTCAAAACATACCTGTCCGTGACATGATCAGTTTTCTTAAGTATATTATAACACAGCGCAAGAAAAAAATAAAGTATTTTGCTTAAATTCACTTAAAAATTTTTCAGGCAATTAACCTTGATTAAAGTTACAATCTATTCAGTTACTATAAACAGCAATTTAAACAATTTCTTCTATTGATTTTTATTGAAAATAATGCTATAATAAAATTTGCTTATTTTATAAAATTCAGAGGAGATCATATATCATGAAAAAATTGATTTCATTTATCACGGCAGCAGCTCTTGTTTCATGTTCAGGAGCAGTTCTTTTTGCAGGTGCAGCAGAACAGGACACCAAAGTCCTCGTAACAATTTCAGACGGAAAAGGCGGTGCACCTGTCCTCATTCAGAAGGAAGTTAATGTAACAGACATCGACAGCGACGGAAAGCTCACCATCAACGATGCTCTTTACATTGCCCACGAAGATAATTTCACAGGCGGTGCGGCAGCCGGATTCAGGTCATCCGAAAACACAGGAGGATACAGCGGTATCAGACTTGACAAGCTCTGGGGCATTGAAAACGGCGGAAACTACGGCATCTACGTTGACAACACTGCATCCATGTCCCTCGCTGATGAAGTAAAAGACGGAAACAGCATTTACACTTTTGTTTACTCAGATACAACAGGTTTCTCAGATGCATACAGCTGGTTCGACAGGAACACTGCAGATGCAAAGCAGGGCGACGAGATCGAGCTCACTCTTTCACGCCAGGCATATGATGCAAACTGGACACCGCTCACACGTCCTGTTGAAGGTGCTGTCATAACAATAAACGGAAAAGCAACTGAATTCAAAACCGATAAAGACGGCAAGGTAAAGGTAAAGCTCGATGAAGCAGGTGAAGATATTCTTATCAGTGCTTCATCAGAAAACCTTACACTTGTTCCGCCGGTACTTGTGGCAGACGTTGAAGCAAATGCGGAAGTTACTGCTTCATTCTCAGAAACTGCCGCTGAAACAACGACTGAATCAACCACTTCAGCAACAACTGCATCTGTAAGCAAAATAGCAGTCGTTCTCCATGAAAATTTCGGAGAAGATACCACAACATCAGCTCCGAAGGTTTCTGCAGTATCAGGCTCACCGGCAACAGGTGACAAAGGCAGCAGCACAGCAGTTATCGCATTCATTGCTGCAGGATGCACAGCATTTGCATTAAGAAGAAAAAATGAAAAATAAGACTTTATCACTGATCATAAGCACTCTGGTCATCGTTCTGACCATATTCTGCTCTGATCCGTCTAAAGCCGGTGCTTACGAATATACCGTCGGTGAGGTACAGTCTCTCATCGACGGTATCGTTGATTATAAGTGCAGACAGACCGGATCAGCTGATGTACAGAGCTGGATCAGCGGTGCTCTCGCTGACGGCGCAGGCAGCAGTTCCGAATGGTATGTTATGTCGCTCAGCCAGTACGGTTACAGCGATTTTTCACGTTACGCATCAAATCTTGAAAATTATCTTAAGAACAACAATGAACCTTCAGCTACTTCAAGGGAAAAATATGCACTGGCTCTTTCAGCAGCCGGAAGCACTGACCCTTATACTGAAGATATTCTCAACAGCTCGATAGGCGCGCAGGGCATCATGAGCTATATTTACGGTCTTCACGTTTTAAACAACGGATACAGCTGTTCAGATTTCAATGCTTACGGCATTGCACAGACACTGGTATCAATGCAGTACGGTGACGGCGGATGGGCTCTTTTCGGAGAATACGGCGATATTGATGTTACATCCATGACTATTGCTGCTCTTGCTCCCTACTACTGGAACGACCAGTCTGTTCATGATGCTGTTGACCGCGGTGTGGATTTTCTTTCAGCCAGGCAGCAGGAAAACGGCGGCTACCAGAGTTTCGGAACACCTAATCCGGAAAGTGCATCCCAGGTTCTCGTCGCTCTTTCAGCAATAGGTATCGACGGCGTTCACGACGAAAGATTCATCAAAAACGGAAACTGTCTTATTGACGGGATCGCTGAATACAGACTTGATGACGGCAGTTTTTCACATATCAAAGGTGATGCATCAAACGAAACTGCAACCATTCAGGCACTGTACTCACTTATAGCCTACAAAAGAATGTGCGAGGGCCGCTCCGGACTTTATGTTTTCGATAACCGCAGATCTGTGGAAAGACCTGCAGAGACTGAAGCTGTAACTGAAACTCCGGCCGCTGAGGCTGAATTGAACGCTTCACCTGACAGGACAGATGTAACAGTCGTATCCGGAACTGATGCTTCAGTATCATCCGTTACAGGAACCTCTGTTCCAGCAGGTAATGTCACCTCCGCGTCCGTTTCATCGGCATCAGTTTCTGAAACCGGTGTATCTGTATCATCCGCAGAAAGCAGCGGTGTGTCCGGATCAGATGTGCATAACGGCCGCAGAACAGACAGTAAAAACGAACCAGCGGAAAATGCAGAACACAATACAGGTAAACCGGGCGTAAACAAAACATTCCTTCTCATGATCGTCGCTTTTTCATTCGGTGTACTGTACCTTGTCATGTTCCTTGCAGGAAAACGAAGCATAAAAAATCTGATTTTCATCGTACTTGCTGGCGGTGCAGTATGTACCTTCATTTTATTAAATGATTTTCAGTCAAAAGATGACTATTATAACGGCAGACCTTCAGAGAAGGAAAACGTATCAGGTACTGTGACTCTGGAAATACGCTGCGACACCATAGCTGGAAAATCAGACGATGAGCACATTCCGGCCGACGGAACGATACTTAAAAAGACTGAATTTGACATAGAGGACGGAGAAACTGTTTTCGACGTGCTCACCGAAGCGGCCAGGGTTTATAACATACAGGTGGAAAACAAGGGCAGTGCCGGTTCAGCACACGGCCTTTCCTACATAGCCGGAATAAACTATATCTACGAATTTGACTTCGGCGATCTGTCCGGATGGGTGTACCATGTAAACGGCATTACTCCGTCAAGAGGCTGCGGTGAGTATGTCCTTTCGGACGGTGACGAAATAGAATGGCTCTACACCTGTGATCTCGGTCACGATCTTGATGAGGTATACGAAAATGGTCCGCTTTCATGAGCTTAATCCGGCAGTCATTGCTCTGTGGTTCTTCACTGTCACCGGCACGGCAATGTTCTGCAGCTATCCGGTGATATGTTTTCTGACACTGACTGCCGGTGTTCTTCTGTTTCTTGTAAGAAACGGAAGAAATCATATCCGTACTCACCTGTTCTTTCTGATTTTATACGTGATACTTACAATAGCCAATCCGCTTGTCTCACACAACGGCAAAACTGTTCTGTTTGTAATGAACGACAATCCGGTAACGCTCGAAGCGCTGCTTTACGGTCTTAACTCAGCAACAATGCTTACGGGAGTATTATATATGTTCCGGTCGTTTACACAGATAATGACAAGTGAAAAGCTTCTCTACATAACATCGCTGCTCTCCCCGAAGATATCACTGGTGCTGTCAATGGCAGTACGATACGTTCCGCTGTTTAACAGACAGGGGCAGAAAGTAAGCGACACCCAGAAAGCAATGGGACTGTATGCTGATGACAATATTATTGATGACATTACCGGACACATGCGTATTTTCTCGTCCGTTTCCACATGGGCGCTGGAAAATGGTATAGTGACCGCTGACAGTATGGCAGCCAGAGGATTCGGTACAGGACGCAGAACCGCTCTGAAAAGATTTTCATTCACTCTTACCGACACTGCTTTTCTTATCCTTACAGTAATATTGGCGAGTACTGTGATCGTCGCAGCAGCACACGGAAGTCTTGAATTTGATTTTTATCCGGAAATGTCGGGTATCCATCCTGATCACACCGGAAAAGCCGGACTTGCCGCATTTCTTCTGCTCGTCCTGATGCCGGTATTCAAAGAAACGGAGGCCCTGATAAAATGGAAATATTCCGAGTCGAAGATCTGAATTTCACCTATCCTGAATGCAGCTCAAAGGCAGTGCATGATGTGAGTTTTAAAATCGGCAAAGGTGAATTCATCGTCCTCTGCGGCTCTACCGGAAGCGGTAAATCAACACTTCTCCGTCTTCTGAAGCCAGAAATATCGCCGAACGGAAATGTTTCCGGAAACATTTTATTTCACGGTGCTCCCCTTTCAGAATGTAACCTCAGAGAGTCGGCATCTTCCATAGGGTTTGTAATGCAGTCTCCGGAACAGCAGATAGTTACAGACAAGGTCTGGCACGAACTTGCATTCGGGCTCGAAAACCTCGGAGTACCCGCTTCAGAGATCGCACGAAGGACTGCTGAAACAGCCGGATTTTTCGGTATTGGCAACTGGTACGGAAAGAATACAGCTGATCTTTCGGGAGGTCAGAAACAGCTGCTCAATCTCGCTTCCGTTCTGGTAATGTCTCCCGAAATCATCATTCTCGATGAACCTACAGCCCAGCTCGACCCGATAGCTGCTTCGGAATTTATCACTGCGTTAAAACGTCTGAACGAAGAGCTTTCCCTTACAGTTCTGATCGCAGAACACCGGCTTGAAGATACTTACCCGCTGTGCGACAGAATAATGGTAATGGATGAGGGAAAACTCATCTTTAACGGTGAACCGCGTAAGATTTTTACGGAAATAAAGGGCGATTCGCCTGTTCTGCGCGG
>JAGDDO010000277.1 GCA_017848205.1 Oscillospiraceae bacterium
ACATTGTTCGTAATATGTAATGAAAAGGAGACACTGAGGATACATATTCTTTTATAATACGCTGCTACCAGTCCGGGAATCTGTTAAAGCATATAGGCTTTCTTGAAAAAGACAAGATGTTATGGTATAATTTGAAAGTCTTATTCGTGAAATACAGCATTTATCACTTTGTAACTTACAGGAGATACAAAGGATACATCAGAGTGATAACATAGCATCAGAAAGAGGTGAAAGAATGACTCACAGAGTTCTTATAGTTGAAGACGATCCGGTTATCGGTCAGCTTACTGAAGATTACTTCGTTTCGAAAAGCGGCGGTGAGATGCAGATATTCAGAGCTGAAGACGGAATATCTGCAATGGAGATGATAAACGGAAATACATACGACCTTATTCTTCTCGATGTTATGCTCCCTGATATTGACGGTTTTTCAGTCTGCAGATCACTCAGAGAGAAAAGCAGTGTTCCGGTAATATTCATTACTGCGAGGACCAGAGAGGAAGACAAGCTTTTCGGTTATGACATCGGATGTGACGATTACGTTACAAAACCATTTTCTCTGGCAGAACTCTTTGCCAAAAGCAATGCGCTTATGAAAAGAGCGGCAGGTAATGTTGTTAAAAACGAACTTGTGTGCGGCAGGATAACCATCGACATGCTTTCACATCAGGCTTACGCAGACGAAAAAGAGGTCGCACTGGCGTTAAAAGAATTCGAGATCCTTCGGTATCTGATAAAGAACAAAGGTCAGCTTATCAACCGTGATATGATGCTTGACGTTGTATGGGGAAGAGATTTCTTCGGTAATGACCGTATCGTTGACAATCATATAAGAAAATTAAGAAAAGCTCTGGGCACATCCGGTAAACAGATAAAAACAATAATAGGTAAAGGTTATAAGATCACGGATTAAGGAGGATACAGATGAAAGGACGATATCAAAAGGAACGTTTCGGAAAGATGCTTTTTAAAAGACTGATCATTCCGTTCCTTGTTGCTTTTATTGCGCACTGCGTGATCTACGCTGTGTTTCTGAAATTTAAAATACCGTATTTCAGATCAAACGATTCCATAGCTCATGTTAATCTTGTTGAACAGCTGGAATATGATCCGGATTATAATCAGGCATTTATGCTTTATTATCCGGGATATGATTACGGACATTCGGGAATTGAAAAAACCGCACTTGTACTTGACGGTAAAACAAACGAGATAATTGCCTGCGATGAAATTACCCTTCCGGATAACAAAGTTCTGGCTTCATATCTGGAGGACTCTGAAAAATATAAAGAGGATATTGAAAAAGTAACCGAAACCCTGAATTTTCCGGCAAAGCGAGGAAATCTTGAAGACAGCAGTATTTTCGGAATGAAGTATTACAACATTAGTACCGGAAAGAATGTTGACGGACGTAATGTAACGGTTTTTACGGTGATGAGAGTTAATTACTACATGTACTTTTTCAAGTATATTTTCCCGGTGGATATTGTTCTTTTTTTTTCAGCCTTTTCTGTTTCTCTTGCTCTCACCTTCCAGAAGAAGAAAATCGATTTTAAAGATGAATACAGAAGGTCTGTGATCAACAGCCTTTCACATGACCTTAAGACACCACTTACTATTATTTCAGGCTGTGCGGAAAATCTGAAGGAGAATGTTGATCCGGAAAAACGTGAATTTTACGAAGATGCCATCATCGAAAATGCGAAATATACTGAAAAGATCATAAACGACGCACTTGAGCTTTCAAGATCGGAAAACAACAGCAAAGCTCCGGAGTTTGAGAAATTCGAACTTCGTCCGATGGCAGAGGAGATAATAAAAAAATACGATGTACCGGCATCAGAACGCCGCGTTACTGTAAACATAACCGGAAATTCCAGCGTTAAAGCTGACAGAAAAATGATAAATCAGCTTCTGGAAAACCTTATTTCCAATGCGGTGAAATATACG
>JAGDDO010000278.1 GCA_017848205.1 Oscillospiraceae bacterium
CATTCTTGAAGGCGACTTCGGCGGATGTGCTCTTGCCAATGAATACATAAACGGCGGCGAAGGTACTGCCGAAGATATCACCAGAAAGCTGGGATACCGTATTTACCGCACAGATGAGATGTGTGAACTTATCAAATGGATGCGCGAATATAACGAAAAGGCTGCTGAAAATGACAAGGTACGTATCTACGGTGCCGACATACAGAACGATATGTGTGCAGTACAGCTCATAAAGGATTTCTACGCTCTTGCCGCTCCTGAAAAAGCACCGGAAATTTCATCAAAGCTCGCCGAACTCTTCGGAAATGAGGAAGATGCTTATAACAAGGCTGATTACGATAAGATAATTTCGTTTATATCGGATACTGCAGCAGAGATGGATAAAAATCAAAGCAGTTACGAAGCGGTTTCAGGAAAAGAAAAATTCGAGACAGCACGCCGCGCCTTTGATGCACTGACAAACTACATGGAGTACCGTGAGAAAAAAGGTTTTTCGCACAAATACCGCGATACATGTATGAAAGAAAACGTTATGCAGGCACTTGAAGCTGAAGAAAACGATCATAACAGCAGACTCATGCTCGCAAGTCATAACGGTCACATGACAAAGAACCAGTCCTCAGCAGTAACTTTTCTCGGCAGATTCCTTCACGACGAACTCGGCGACGGTTATTTGGCTATCGGCACCGATTTCTACATCAGCAAAGACAATCTTCCGGGTAAAAACGGCAGAGAAGTTCACAAATTCTGTTCTGACGATCCCCTCGCCTATCAGGTAAAGTACACCGATGACAACATGTGCTATCTCGACTTCAGTTCAGTTCCGGAAAGCGACCCCGTATACGAAAAGATCCACAACCCGATGAAAACCGGCTCCCTCGGTGAACAGTACAGCCTTGTTATAAAACTTGTAAAACCTTTCTATCAGCTTAACTACGCCCCGGAAGATATGTACGATGCGATGATACTCGTATACGAGGCTGAACCTACTGAGATCTGGAGTGAGTGAGCCACCCGTTTATAAGAACCTGCGGCTCTGTGCAGCAATACTAAGGAAACACTGATCAAATCGTAAATCCGGCTTCGCCGGATTTACGAAGGTGGGATTTGCGGGGCTTCGCCGCGGCCCCTCACGCTGATTTATGAATAAATCTTCGTTTCCATAAGCAAAAGCAGCATATCCTGTTTACGTAAAATACGCAGACACAGGATATGCTGCTCTTGTTTTAAGAAGAGTATCTTAGCATACTGTTTTTATTAACTGAAACTGTAATCGGAAATGAGCCATTCACCGTCTTCAAGAACAAAATGAGCCGTTCCCTGACCGTAGAGATTATCTGAATCATTAGTAGTTGCTTTGAAAGAAGTATCACTTTTTTCTGTTATGCTGACTCCGCCATCTGTCCTGAAAATATAGTAGCTTGCCGGTAAAATCCATACGTAAAGCGTATCATCCTTTTCGATAAAGTTATTTTCGATATCAGAAAGAAGTTTATCTTTTAACTCTCCTGTACATGTATTATTGACAGCGGTCTTAAGGCCGGATACTGTTCCGTAACCTGTAATATCAGTCACCCTGTAGAATGTTCTGTCATCTGATTCAATACTATCAGAATCATCATATCCTACACTACCCGAGAATAATCCAAGAAGATCAGATAAAGTATTCATCTTCTGAACAGCTTCTCCGCTTTGATCTTCTGTCTCTCCGTTATCGCCGGTCAGCACTTCATATGATAAGATTTTCCATTCATTATCTTCAGCTGTAAATTTAAATACACCCGTACCGTAACGAGTACTGTATTCGTTAGGGGTAGCTGTAAACGATCTGTCAGTAACATCAGAAAGAACTACGCCCTGACTGAGATCAAAAGAAAGAGAACCTCTTCCCGCTTCCCTTGCATACAGTTTTCCGTCTTTTTCGACATACATTTCACTTACGAGATCGGTATTCTCTG
This sequence comes from Oscillospiraceae bacterium, assembly GCA_017848205.1. The sequence goes on from JAGDDO010000278.1 coordinate 1,959, forward strand.
ATGCAAGACTTCCTGAAAGCGTGTTTTTGATAAACTTCTGAAATTCATCGATCGAAGATATCTTTTCGCCGTCCAGAACTCTGTAATAATTAAAACCGCTTACTGTAACAGAATCTGATTCATCTGTTTTTATGAATCCGGCAAGCAGTGCGTCGATCGTGAAAAAGTCACTCAGCTTTTCTTCAGCAACCTTTTCTGATGC
>JAGDDO010000279.1 GCA_017848205.1 Oscillospiraceae bacterium
CTTTTCCTTTCGGGTGTTGACTATTCGGTGAATGAAAAGGGTGAAAAGTGGAGAGTGACATCCTCGACCGGGATCCGTCTCAGGAAGGATGCTAATACTGACACTGATATAATCAGCGTGATCCCTTACAATCATACTTTCACCGTCGATGAAAAAAAGGAAACCGGAGGTTTCCTGTGGGGAAAGACTGAGTACGGCGGCATGAGCGGCTGGTGTGTTCTTGACTATGCAGAGCATATCAGGGGAGAAGTTGAGACAGTCACCGTGCCTGACGAGGAAAAATATGATCAGTACAGTATAACTTCGACTACAGGTGTGAGACTCAGATACAATCACGGAACCGGTTTTGATGTACTTGACGTTGTACCTTTTGAAACAGTTATCACAGTTTACGAAACTTTCATAGACGATGAGTACATCTGGGGAAGGACTGAATTTAACGGAAAGCCGGGCTGGTGCGTTCTGAATTATGCGAAAAAGCTCGGAGCCGATGAACCTCCTGTGGATATCGTATTAAGAGCAATGCCTCAGAAAACAGAATATCTGGCCGGAGAGTTTTTTGAAAATGCCGGTATGGTCGTTGCTGCAAAGTTCAGTGACGGACGTGAAGAGATAGTTGAAGATTACGGATGCGAAGGCAATACGATGGTGCCGGGCGAAAGCGTTATAACAGTTAAGTACAAAGGACTTTCCTGCGACCTTACTGTCAGGGTAAATGCACGAGCCGGCGATATCAACAGAAACGGTTCCATCGATCCGGAAGATAATTATTATGTAAAGCAGCATATACTCGGTACAGCGGAAAATGATATCAGCACCAGCGGGGATATTAATTCCGACGGAGTTATAGATGTTTTCGACAGCATACATATGAAGCAGAACATGCTGTCGATAGAGGAAAACAATGATCAGATCTATGATCTTATCACAGAATGATAAACGGGAAAACGGGGAATATGATAACGGGGAAAGCACTGTTTCTAAACAGCTTCGGGGCTTTTAACTTCTGGAGCAGGAAATAAATAATTATTCAGGAGACGTTTTCAGAACTTATGATCAGAAGCGAAAATATGAGAAAAAATTCAGGCCCGTTAAGATCCGTTATAATAATCGGAGCGGTACTGGCCGCAGCACTTTTAATGCTTATAGTGGGTTTTGTATTCCTTCTTTCCGGCAGGGACAGGGCCATGCCGGATCCGGGTCCCTTTACAGTACCCGGTATAAATGTGACGTTCACAAAGCTTGACACAAAGAAATTCTATAAGGACAAAGGGTTTATACATTACAGCGACGGTGACAGGAAATCAAAGACAGGCGTTGATGTTTCATACGCCCAGAAGGAGATCAACTGGCCGAAGGTCAAGGCAGCCGGAGTGGATTACGCTATGGTAAGAGCCGGATTCAGAGGATATGAAAGCGGAATGCTCAATGTTGATGAATACTTTAAGAAGAATATGACCGGCGCTCAGAATGCAGGCCTTGAAACGGGCGTGTACTTTTTCTCACAGGCCACTACCAGTGCCGAAGCTGAAGAGGAAGCAAACTTTGTACTTGACCTCATAAAAGACTACAGCATTACATGTCCGGTCGCCTATGACTGGGAACCTGTCACCCATGACACAGCAAGAACCGATGACCTTGCAGGTGAGGAACTCTGCGAATGTGCGCTTGCGTTCTGCCGTACCATCGAGGAAAACGGATATAAACCGATAATTTATGCCTCACTCAATCTTCTGCGTGACCAGTTTGACAAATATGATATGGAAGTTATTTCGAAGTATGATCTCTGGCTTGCAGAGTACAAGGACTATCCGGAATTTCCGTATAAGTTTGTTATGTGGCAGTACACTGACGAGGGCAGGGTAGACGGCATTAACTATGAAACTGATCTGAACCTTTATTACGAATACTGACAATAAAAAATGCTCCGGTCATTACGGAGCATTTTTGTTACAGATCGTGAACATGGTGTTTTAAGCCGAATGATTATTATAAAAATAACGGACAGCGCTGTTACGCACTGTCCGTATTTTTTTAAGTAAGCGCTGAAATCAGCGCAGGGGTATGTCCCTTCTTCTGCAGATCAGCGTCTCTCTAAAGAAACATTTTTTCGATAAACTTTGCTGCTCCGTCCGAGTCGTTGTCTGAATCAGTGATGAAGCGGCAGAGTTTTTTTA
>JAGDDO010000280.1 GCA_017848205.1 Oscillospiraceae bacterium
AAAGAAGCCAGCAGAAAATAGCAGTTCTGAAAACAAAACTTCTGAAAACAAGAGTCAGAATGAAAACAAGTCTTCTTCAAACAACGGAAACAATAACAGCAGCAAAAAGAAGCACAACAAGAAGTCAAAGAAGGAAGAATCTCGTGAAAAAGAAGTTTTCGGAATTGAAACATTCTCTTACGATGATCCTGACGCAGCTACAGCTTCAGACGATGATTCAGCACATAACCCTGACAGTCCGTTTGACGGCTTCTGATATGAATACGTAAAAAACTGATATTTTTTCAATACTGCACAGAGTAAATATTCTGTGCAGTATTTTTTTGCCCGCTGATTTCCTTCTGCATACCTGTCCCCGTTCCCCCGTAAATCTGGTCAGAACCGCTACTAATAAGCGCTCCGTTAGTGAATTTGTACATACACAGAGAAAAATATTTTCCGCTTCGTATATGGACAATATGCACATAATATGCTATAATATTAATCAAGATACTAACGGTTTAGAGAAAATCATGGGGTTTTAAGATTTTTTCTGAAAGTAATTTATGAAGGAAGCGGGGAATATTATGAAAAAACAAATCATATCTTTCGGCACCATATTCATGATGTTAACTTTGTTCATTGTACCAAACGTTCCTGCAGACTCAGTTTGTTTTGCAGAGGACGGCGATGTACTGTTTACAAGCGATTTTGAAGACGGCGAACTAAACGCATGGACACCGTTCGGCGGCGGCGGAAAGCTCACACTGGACACAACGGTCAGCCACTCCGGCGACAACAGCCTGGCAGTAACGGAACGCACCCAGTCCTATCACGGTCCTTCATTTTCCGGCGATGCACTGTTCGCTCCGAATAAAACGTACACTGTAAGTGCATGGGTTTACCATAAAAGTGACTCGGTAAAGACTTTTTCGTGGACTCTCAAGTACGTTGATTCTCTCGGAACATCACAGTACATGCAGCTTGCCGGCGGCGAAATACCGCAGAAAGTATGGACGGAAATAACAGGTACCGTCACAATTCCGGAAGACTCGGCAAACTATCTTACCTATTTTGAATGTGCAAATGCATCCACTGACTTCAACATCGATGACGCAGTCATTATCGGTGACAGAAACGACCGTGAAGAACAGGGCACAAACAAAAAAGGTTACCTGTACTCATTCGATTTTGAAAACGGAAATGAACTCTGGTCACCGCGCGGCGACAACAGACTTATACGCACCGACGAATACAGCCATACCGGAACACATTCCATTTACGTTACAAACAGAAACAAAACATGGAACGGTCCTACGGTTAACATCAACGACGTAAAACGAGGCGTATCATATTTCTACTCAGCATACATCATGTACACCGGCGACGAATACGAAGATGTTCACGGATTCAGAATGGAACTCCAGTACAGTCAGAACGGTGAAACCAAATATCAGCTGATCACAGCCAAGGACATTCAGAAAAATAAATGGACAAGGATAACAGGAACATACATTCTTCCTGAAGACGCAGCCGACGCAGCATTCTACCTGCAGACAAAGAACCTTGAGGAAGGCGAGAACGCTACTGAAAGTGATCTCATGTCCTTCTACACCGACAGTGTTATCATTTCGGAAACATCAGTAATACACAGGGAAACAGCAGTAAAGGTTCTTATCATCCTCTGCGCTGCTACAGCAGCTGTCTTTCTGATCAGGGCACTGTTCCTTCTTATAGCAAAGCGTCAGAAAAAGAAGAAGGAAGTTCTGAAATCTATCGCCAAGGATGCGATGACTCAGTGCTACAACAGAAACGCATATGAAAAGCGTATTGAAGAACTTACAAAGGAACCTGAAAAATGCAAGGACCTCTGGTTCGCACTGTGCGATGTAAATTTCCTTAAGTACATAAACGACAACCTTGGTCACGAAAAAGGCGACGAAGCTATCACAAGATGCGGCAGACTTCTTATGGATGTCGTTGGTGATGACGGTGAAGTTTACAGAACCGGCGGTGACGAGTTTGTCTGCATTACCAAGAAATCCATGCAGGAACAGATACGAGAAGCTCTTGCAAAAGAATCTGAAGAAGACAAGGGTTATCCTTTCGCAGTTGCATCAGGATTTGCAGCATACGATCCGGAAACAGACGGCGAATCGCCTGATATCAGTGCTATAACAGAACGTTCCGACAAGGAAATGTATGAAAACAAGCAGGAGATCAAGGCGAAGAATACCGAGTATTCAAGAAAGTAACCTGCGATCTTCAACAGCTTTTAAAACTGCATCTGATAAATTCCCCCTTGTACTCATCGTCATGGGGGAATTTTTTATTGATCGTATATATTGACGCCAATAATGCAATAATGATATAATTATAGTAGCAAAAAGATTTATTTTTTCAAGGAAAGATTGGAGGGGAATACATGAAGGCAAAACTGTTCAGAGCTATTGCATTTCTGTCAGTTCTTATTGTTTTTCTGACTTCGCTTTCTCCCCTGCCTGTCTTTGCGGCGACAGTATACCATACGCTAGATCCGGGCTGGTTCGAAGTTTACAGCGAAAACTTTGATGAAGGTACAGGAGACTGGTCGGCGTTAGGCGGAACAGCTGATGTAAAAATGGATTCACGCTACAGTAAAAGCGGTTCATACTCACTTCTGGTCTCAAACCGTCCGGAAATGTGGGCCGGTCCGAGCAAAGATGTTTCTGATATAC
>JAGDDO010000281.1 GCA_017848205.1 Oscillospiraceae bacterium
AGTGATGTCATATCCATGGTTTTTCTTCTTCCTTCATTTTTCTTTTTTCTTATTTTTGCTTTTTCAAAAAAAGATTTGTTGTTTCTCTGTTATTTTTGTTTGTGAGGTTCTTTTCCAAGGGGCTTTGCGGTCGAGCTTTGCACACCCTTCGGGCGCCCTTGGACCCTTCGCAGCGTTGTCCGGCTTAACTTTTTGTTTGTCGGGTTTCTTTTCTAAGGGGCTTTGCGATCGCCCCTTATACCCTTCGCCGGGCTTTGCATTTGTCCTTGCACCCTTCGCAGCCCTTCGTGGTCCTTCGCGTTAAGGTTCGATTATTGAGAGGACGGCGGTTTCGGGGTTCAGGCGGGTTTTTACGGCGGTCATTACGTCGTCGCAGGTCATTTCGGAGATGACTTTTATGCCGTCGAAGGCGGTTACGTCTGAGAAATAGCTGTTTATGAGAAGGGAGGCTGCCTGTTCAGGGCTTTCGAGTTCTCTGATTGCTGAGCCGTATGTGTATTTTTTTATGCTTTCAAACAGAGCAGGATCGATGCCTTCCTTTTTCACGCGTTCAATCTCATTCATAAGGCGGTCATATACTTCGTGAGGATCTTTGGATTCTCCTCCGGATATTGCTGCGAAGTATCCGTCTCCGGAAAAGATCTCGTTTGAGAATGAGGAATTGATAAGACCGTCTTCCATCATCTTTCTGTAGAATTCCGAAGCAGGATTTGAGATGACGCTCAGTGCTGTAAACATCTCGAGTTCCGCCTTGATTATATCGTATCCGCTGCCAGGAGCAGACTTGAAGCCTATGTTGAATATCGGGATTCCGACTGACATTTTTTCAGTCATTTCCTTCTTAACTATTGTTTCAGGTTCATCAGGAAATACTGTTTCAAGCTTTATGTCCTCGCACATGCGAAGCTTTTCATCTGCAATGGCGAGTATCTCGTCAGTCTTCACGTTTCCGGCTGCCACGAGCACCATATTGTTGAGATTGTAGAAAGTGTTGTAGCACTTGTAAAGAAGATCTGCATTTATTTTCTTTATGCTTTCAACTGTACCGGCAATGTCGATTTTGACCGGATGCTCGTGATACAGACACTTAAGCATGTTGTAGAAGCAGCGGTTACCCGGATTGTCGTTGGTCATTCTGATCTCCTGCGCGATTATGCCCTGCTCCTTCTGTACCGTTTCCTCAGTGAAATACGGTTCCTGCACAAAGCTTAAAAGTATCTTCAGCGATTCGTTGAAATTCTGTGTGCAGCTGAAAAGATAACATGTCTTGTCAAAGGATGTATAGGCGTTGGCCGATGCGCCTGTTCTGGCATACTGTGCAAAAGCATCGCACTCCTCATTCTCAAAAAGCTTGTGCTCAAGGAAATGCGCTATTCCTTCCGGAACTGTAGTATAGTTGCTTTCGCCAAGTGTTCTGAAACGTGTGTTTATCGAACCGTATCTTGTTCCGAAAAGTGCCTCGGCAGATGAGAATCCAGGCATTTCCCAGACAAGTATCTCAAGGCCGCTCTTATGTTTTATTCTTGTGTAGGAATCACCGGTTATACTGCTTGTGATGATCTCTTTATTCATCGTCATCCTCCTCTGCGTCCTCACCTTCTCCGTCAGCCTCCATTACATATACCGTATCAAGACTGAACGAACGTGCGGCCTCAATAATATCTTCACGGGTAAGCTTTTCAAGACGGCATATATGTTCTTCAGGAGATATGTCATCGCCGCAGCAGCGGCCTGCAAAATACCACGAAATAAGTGATGACGGTGAATCTTCAACTCCGTTTACCAGATTGATAAGGTAACGCCTTGTGTTGTCGAATTCTTCATCGGTAAAATC
>JAGDDO010000282.1 GCA_017848205.1 Oscillospiraceae bacterium
CTTTATATTTGTTTTTTCAGCCGGCTGATTTATCACAAGCAGTGCATTGTCATCAAAGAAATCTTCTGTTATGAATTCATCTTTCAGATGACTGTATCTGCCTTTCAGTGATTCATTGATCATTTCAAACCAGCTGTCAGTAAAGATAAGCTCTTTAAAGTTATCTTCAAAAACAAATTCCGTTTCTGAATTCGATACAAGTGCTGTTGTGTTCAGATCGCTGTAAAGCGAATATACTCTGTCGCTGTTTCTGATCTCCGCGCTGAACGACTCAACCGCTGCCGGATCAAGTACTGTTTTCGGAACTGCCGCTGCAAGGAACCAGTTTTCTTGCTGCGCAGGCGATAACATATCAAATCCTGTTACCTCATAACGTTCAACTGTGAGTCTAAGATTCTTCTTATAATCGATGTCCAGATTAGAAATACGGTATGCCGGTCCGAGATGTCCCTCAAATGCTGTAAAGTAAACCAGTGAATTGTCTTTAAAGAAATCTTCTGAAATACCGAATCTCTCGATGGCGCCGGTCGGCTTTATACCTTTTGAGGTTATCTTCTCATTAAACTCATCCATGGAAGATACTATTCCTGAAAGCTGTTCAGTCACAATACCTGAAGTATGCTCTACTGAAGTTGTACTAATAAGTCTGCTGCTTCCTGTCAGATTTGTATGCTCATGTATATCATTGTAATGCACATACGTCCTGCTTCCGTTATGCGGATTATCAGGAACAACAGTAATGTAATGTATGGTACCGGCTATCTCCGTCTGCATCGACGGGAAAAATCTGTCGTAATAAAGATGAACGTCCCCGTTTTCACTTTCCTTTACGGAAGTAAGAGTATATTTCACACCGTTGCATCCGAGCGATTTGTCGATCATGACAGCAAGTCTGTGATCCTTGAAGAATTCCTCACTGACTTCCAGCCCATTTTCTTTCATCTGATCAGGCTGATGTTCATCTGATGCCATATATTCCTGATAGTCCTTCATCGAAGATACCATGAATCCGTCACCGGTAAAATGATTTCCGTTCGTTTTCACTGTCGTACACTTATCTGTAATATCGGTCACGCCGACTGTTCTGCCGATGAAACTTACCTTCTTTGAAAGGTACTGTCTGAAAAGTGCCAGATCGCTTAAATTCACTGTGCCGTCATTCTGAACATCTGCGGCTTCAAGAACATTTACATCTGTAATGTCACTGTCACCGATAAGATACAGAGAAAGATACGACAGGTCTGTAACGTCAGCTATGCCGTCGCCGTTCAGATCACCGTAAACGATACTGTCATAGTCCGGCTCTGCTGCCTGCGCATAGCTGGTCGGCGAAGCCAGCGGAGCTGCCGGATGTACATACGGATGTTTCGGAACCCATGAATTATCGTCCTGCGCTATCGGACTCGGGATCTCAGGCGGTGATGTGGTGTAATACTCCGGAATGAAATTTTCCGTCCTGTAATCGTAAAGAGGAGCATTTCTTTCAAGGCCGAGTGAAAACTCATATCCGAACTCATCAAAAATAAGCTTTCCTATGCGGCATCTTTCCTCCGGCGTATCCTTTTCCGTTTCAACAACGTACATTTTATTATCGTCGTCTCTTTCACTGACTATGATACGGCAGTTCTCGCCCTTTCCCTTAAGAAATTCCGCAACTGACGCAAAATCATAGTCTTCCTTTTCTCTAAAAGAATTATAGTTGTAACAGAGCCTGTCAAAATAAAAGGTGTAATCCTTATACTTTACTTTTTCGCCGTTAAAGCCGATATCCGTTATCTTACCCTCATCAACATACGGCTTGAGTACTTCCTTTACCTTGTCAAACATCTCAGATGTGATATCATCCGCAAGCACGATCCCGGTTGAATACACGTAATACGTATCAAATGTACCGCCTGTGATAGCAGTGACAGCTCTGAGGATCTCCGTTCTTGCATCGTCATTGCAGCTTTTGAAGGTAACAGTCAGTTCATCTTTGGCTTCCGGAAAAGTCAGAAGAAGATAGTTCCTGCTGTTCCATTCGCCGATATACGGAACACATTTTCCTCTGAAATTTTCGTCGCTGTAACCGGAACCACCCGTTCCGATGATCTCACGATAGTCACTGATCGCCGCCTCAAAATATCCGCTGTCATCAAACCTTTTAAGTTCACCGTAAAATTCCTCACGTTCCCGTGCAAGTGACTC
>JAGDDO010000283.1 GCA_017848205.1 Oscillospiraceae bacterium
GTCTTGAGCCAGTCCGTCGGCTCACCGCCCATCATTTCCAGAAGCTGATTGACAGTTCCCTGCTTGTGAAACATTACCTGCCAGACAAGCACCACCGATGCGGTAGGCACCATGAGGGGGCACAGGAATGAAGCACGCAGCTGGCTTCTGAAGCTTATTTTCGATTCCAGTATGACCGCAAACACAAGTGAGATCACCACTGCAAGCGGTACTGCTGCCACTGAAAACAGCAGTGTGTTTTTCGAAGCCATCCTGAAGGCGTCGTTTGTCAGAACTTCCTTAAAATTATCAAGAAAGACAAATTGTTTGTTTATCGGATTGTCTATAAGCGAGTAATAGATAACCACGAAAAACGGAAGCACGAAAAACAGCAGCACACCGGAAAGACTCGGTGCAAGGAAGCCAATTTCCGTGATCCGTTCACTTTTCTTAAGCGTCCTCTGGCGGGAATCGCTTTTTTTCTTTGCCAATTGTTGTTCCTCCGTAGAATTTCTCTTTTTTGTTCTGTAGTTTACAAAGAAACGCTGATACTGAATAACCAAGCGTTTCCAAAGTGCCGCACAAAAATGCAGACTGCGATCTGTCTGCAAAAAGTATATACATAAATCATACTATAATGTCATTATGCTTGTCAAGGTTTTTTCATGAAAATAGTATGATTTAGCAGCTGATAAGTGAATAAATCAGTATTTTCCCCTGTATACGTTCCTTAACTTACTTTTATATGTTACCATGCGGCAGGGCTTTATGCAATAGCACTTTATGTTCTTTAAGATATTCTTAAGGTTTTCATAAGAATACACTGATCCGGCTTCAAAAAAAATCACCTTCAGGCGTTAATGCCGTGAAGGTGATTTAAGGAAACGCTGATTTATTCATAAATCAGCGTGGGGGTTCGGGGCGAAGCCCCGCAAAATCCCATCTCCGGAAATCCGGCGAAGCCGGATTTCCGATTTAATCAGTGTTTCCTTAAAATTCATGTTATTTAATCGAGCAGACCCGGCGGAAAATCAAGATGATCCGGGATCATGCCTTCATGTGATCTGTCAGTGATAACAGATGTACCGTCAAGCAGCTGCTTCAGCATTATGTAAAGCATCTCCTTTTCAAAAGGCTTGGAAATGTATGCGTTCATGCCGCTCTGTATAGTAAGCTTTTCATCATCTCCGGCAGCGTTGGCCGTTAAGGCAATGATCGGGATGGAATGAGCATCCGCCTTGTCGGAATTACGTATGCATCCCGCAGCCTCGTATCCGTTCATAAGAGGCATACGCACGTCCATAAGTATAACATCGTACGTGTGGCTCGGATTTGAAATAAAGGAATAGACCGCCTGTTTTCCGTTAAGCGCAAGCTTTACATCAAAACCGACATTCTCAAGGAGTGCCTTGGTAAACTCAGCGTTAAAGTCATTGTCTTCTGCAAGCAGAAGCGTTCTGCCGGAGAAGTCGAAATTCTGCTGTGCGATGTAAAGGTTCTCTCTTATTGAATCAGTGATCGACTGGCATTTCTGGAGTTCAAGCACAAAGAAGAACGTGGATCCACAGTTTTCCTCGCTTATTACCTCAATGTTACCGCCCATAAGTTCAACAAGATTCTTACAGATGGAA
>JAGDDO010000284.1 GCA_017848205.1 Oscillospiraceae bacterium
CTCCTTCATCCGTTTTACCTATTGCGGCAACAAACACAGCCCCCTATTTCGCCGACCCGATCACAATAGTCCCGGTGAAATAAAAACATAAAATCCGAGCCGTTGTGGCCCGGATTTTTCGTTTGCTTCAACTGTCTGCCGACATTCCGTATCGGTTGACAGACTTGTAAAGATATGTTATAATCATATCATTAAAAAATCGTAGAGATAAATTATGGAATACAGGGTAAATATACCGATATGAAAAAGAAACTTATCTCATTACTTGCGTGTGCGCTGGCATTATTCCGGCTTACTGGGTGCGCGAAGGTACAGAATTACTCCGAGCACCTCGAAGACTACATCTTCACGATTAAGTATCACGATGATTTTAATATTCTGCAGTTGACGGATATTCACTGGAGCGTGAACACGTCCGCGGTATCCTCGATGAATTATCTGGACAAGCTTCTGAAAGAGGTCAACGATCATATCGTCGCGTCACAGGGAGCCGGTGCAAAGATCGACCTCGTTGAACTGACCGGTGATCTTTTTATGCTTGCAAACAGCTATCATCTGAACACATTCATAGATTATTTCGAGAGAAAAGCTGAAGAATACGGTTTCGTTTACGCGCCTGTCTGGGGAAACCACGACCGGCAAAGTCTTTTCAATCCGAAAACGCTTGAAGAGGCATTTGAAAATGCTCCGCATTGCATTTATTCCGAACTGAACGACGACCTCTACGGAAGAAGCAATTACATCATCGACCTTACGCGTGACGGCACCAAAAACACTTCAGCGGTATGGATGATAGCGAATATTGACTCGGGGGCAGGATTTTCCGAAACGGAGTTTTCCGTCAGTATAGACAGCGACTACATTCGACCCGAACAGACAGAGTGGTTCATAAAAGAACACGAGTTTATCGGAGAAGATGTTCCCGCAATTGCATATTATCATATACCGCAGGATGAAAACAGAAAAGCGTGGATAGCTGTCACGGAAAACGGCGCGCAGATAAAAAACAAATTCTTCAAACTGGAAGGGTTTTCCGACAACGGGAAAGAGAAATTTGAAAGCGACTTTATCGACCGCGCCAAAGATCATGGTCTGAAAGCCGCTTTTATGGGTCACGCACATAATGTTGACTGGACGTTTGAATATGACGGTGTTGTTATCGGTCTCGGAGTAAAAACGGGTAAGGAGCTGTATTATGCGCATATAGATACAGGTTCCGATGATGAAGCTGTACAGTCCGGACTTGCTTCCACCGGTATCACAGAGAATTTCGATCTGATCGGTGCTTCTCTTGTAACACTTACAGGCAAAGACGGTTCTTTCGATCTTGAGCATCTATATTTCAACGAAAGGAAAAACGGAGATTTTTCCGAGTGGGTCAAGTGGTAATGAAAAATTTATTTTCCCGCACCGGATTTGTTACCTCCGGACTTGATACGAAACAGAAAAAACAATCGCTCACCGTGACCCTGTCTGTAATTCTGTTCTTTGTACTTTCCGCTTTCACGTTCATGAATTTCCTGTACTGTTTTTCA
>JAGDDO010000285.1 GCA_017848205.1 Oscillospiraceae bacterium
CCCATGTTATAATATGTATATTAAAATGATTTTCGCTATGAAAGGAACAAAAAATGAGTCAAACACAAAACAATTCAAATGAAAGTCTTCAGCTTTTTGAAGACCAGACAATAAGAACTGCATGGGATGAAGAAAATGAAGAATGGTACTTCTCAATAGTAGATGTTATAGGAATATTGACCGAACAGGAAACCACTCGTTCAGCAAGCACTTACTGGGCTGTACTAAAAAAGCGCCTTAAAGCAGAAGGTGCAGATGAACTGCTTACAAACTGTAAGCAGTTGAAATTAAAGGCGGCAGACGGGAAAAGGCGTTTAACTGATGTCGCCAATACAGAGCAGCTTCTTCGCATAATACAGTCTATTCCTTCAAAGAAGGCTGAACCTTTTAAAATGTGGCTGGCCGAAGTCGGCAGAGAACATATCGAAGAGACACTTGATCCGGAACTTATTGCTGAACGTCTTGTTGCTACCTATGAACGCAAAGGATATACAAGAGAATGGATCAATCAGCGTCTTATGGCTATCAGCGCCCGTAAGGAACTTACTGATGAATGGAAAGACCGTGGCATTGAAAAAGGTAAGGAATACGCAATGCTTACTGATGAGATCACAAAAGCCTGGTCCGGTATGACTACACGACAGTATAAAAATCTGAAGGGCTTAAAAAAGGAAAGTCTGCGCGATAACATGTCAACGACTGAGCTTGTGCTGAATATGCTCGCTGAAACAGCAACCAGAGAAATATCTGAAAACGAAAAACCTGTTGGCTTTGAGGAAAACAAAAAGATAGCAGGACGCGGCGGAAGAATCGCCGGAAACGCCAGAAAAGCACTTGAAGAAGAAACCGGTAAGCCTGTTATAACTGACAAAAATGCAGTACAGCTAAACCATGTAATAACGCAAATGATCGAAGCAAGTGCCGAGGCTTCGAAAACTGAAAAAGACTGAATTCTAAAGCGAATGTCATCTCAGAACGAAATGAGATGACATTCGTCTTTTAGTGATCAGAAAAAACGAACAGACAGCAACGGTCCCGGACACATATGTTCATGCGTCCGGGACCGTTACTTTGATCTATATGATTTACATTTATGGAAACTGCCGTTTATCAGATGACGTAGTTGTCCTTGATATTATCCATGAGGCCGTATTCAAAGAGGATCTCTTCGAGACGTTCCTGAGTAAGAGGCTTCGGAATTACGAAGCTTGTATTCTCCTCTATTCTGCGTGCGAGTTCACGGTATTCATCAGCCTGCTTTGTCTTAGGATTATGATCGATAACGGTCTTTCTGTGGATCTCGGCACGCTGTACTTCATTGTCACGAGGAACGAAGTGGATGAGCTGTGTTCCGAGTTCCTTTGCGAAAGCTTCAACAAGCTCACGTTCACGGTCAACGTTACGGCTGTTACAGATGATACCGCCGAGACGCACACCGCCCTGTGTTGCATAGCGGGCAATACCCTTTGAGATATTGTTCGCTGCATAGAGAGCCATCATCTCGCCGCTGGCAACAATGTAGATCTCCTTGGCCTTGCCTTCACGGATCGGCATTGCGAAACCGCCGCAGACAACGTCGCCGAGAACGTCGTAGAAAACGTAGTCGAGGTCATCAGTGTAGGCACCGAGACTTTCGAGAAGTCCGATCGAAGTGATGATGCCTCGTCCGGCACATCCGACACCCGGTTCAGGGCCGCCTGATTCAACGCAGAGTGTTCCGCCGTAGCCTTCCTTGATGATGTCTTCAAGTTCTATGTCATCGCCGTTTTCACGGAGCGTATCGAGAACTGTCTTCTGAGCAAGTCCGCCGAGAAGAAGTCTTGTGGAGTCGGCCTTCGGGTCACATCCTACTACCATTACCTTGTTTCCTCTTTCAACAAGTCCTGCTGTGAGATTCTGAGTAGTTGTTGATTTACCGATACCGCCTTTGCCATAGATCGCGATCTGTCTTATTTCTTTAGCCATTGTATTATTTCACCTTTCATTATAGGAACACTGATTCAACCGGAAATACAGGACTGAAATCCTGTACCCCAAGCTGATCTATCAAAATCAGCGTTTCCTTATTTAATTTATCATTTTTTACTTTCTGCTCATTAAAAAGATACTGCACCGCCGCGAGCAGAGTATGCGGCGGCACAGCTGCAGGGATCTTACCCTGCCTTAACGGAGATGACTTTATCCGTGTGAGAACGTATCCTTATGGGCTATACGTTTGAGATATATCTGGTCACCGAAGTCCTTTTCACCGGGAACGCCTATTGCATCCGCACGGCAGCGCTGGCAGTGACGGAATACGTCGATGTATTTCTGAGCCTTCGTTCTCGCTGCATCGATCTGGACACAGGACGGCTCAGGATAATCTTTGAGCTCATGCTGAGGAATGAGCGGGATTATATTGTAAATTGAAGCTCCTGCCTCTTTAACAGTACGGGCTATTTCTTCAATGTGTTCATCGTTTATACCGATGACAAGCACGGTGTTTACCTTTACAGTTATACCTGCCGCACTTATTTTCCTTATGCCTTCAAGCTGATTTTTTATAAGGATCTCTGCCGCCTCAGTTCCTGTGTAGTGCTTTCCGTGCCAGAGTATTCCCCTGTTGAGCTTTGCACTTATCTCAGGATTGACTGCATTTACCGTGACCGTGAGTGAATCCACGCCGGAAGCTA
>JAGDDO010000286.1 GCA_017848205.1 Oscillospiraceae bacterium
AGTCATACTTCCGGAATCACTTAAATACATATCAGATTCTTCCTTTGAAGGGAGCACGTTAGCTGAACTTGTAATACCTGAATCCGTTGAATATATAGGTGATTATGCTTTCCGAAAATGCAAATCACTTTCTGAAGTAACTCTTCCTTCATCTCTTGAATATATCGCTGCATACGCTTTCGCAGGATGTGAAAATATAAAAGAGGTAAATATTCCGGAAAACGTAAAATCTATAAGCAATCACGCTTTTTCAGATTGTTCCGGCATTGAAAGCATAAAATTCGAAGGCAGTCCGGAAGTGATCGGAAACTACGCATTCAGATCATGCACATCACTTACTGATATCAGCTTATCTGTCAAAGACACCGAATTGGGCGATTATGTATTTTCAGACTGCACTAATCTTAAATCAGCTAAAATATCCGGATCGTTAAAAACACTTCCTGATAATGCTTTTCTGAAATGTACTTCACTTAGCAGCGTGATCCTTCCTGAAAATTTACAGGAATTAGGTGCACATGCTTTTTCAGAATGCAGTTCGCTCAAAGAGATCGAAATACCGTCATCTGTAAACTATATTGGATACGGTGCTTTCAGCGATACAGCTATCAGTTCAGTCATTCTTCCGGACAGTCTGACTCAGATCAACCCGGAAATTTTTAAAAACTGTCCGTAACTGACATTCATCCGTATTCATTCTTATGTAGAAAAAATAGCAGATAACTTCATCGATGAAGATCAGAAAATCACCATAAAAGGAATGAAATATTCGGCAGCCCACGAAATGGCCATACAGAAAAAATCTGAATTCATTTCAGAAGGTGAAAGCGAATATACTTCCGGTTACTGCGGTCCTGGTGACGAATACTGGAAACTTGCCGACGACGGTACTCTAACTATAACCGGAGAAGGAGCAATTACAGGAGGCATGTTTTCAGCGATGTTAGATCTTTACTCTTCAACTCCGATCAGAGATGCTGCTTCTGTTGATTTCAGCTTCCTTACGCGCTACCCTGAACTTGATCTTATGCACAGGATCAAAAGTATAGAGATAGAATCACCGATTGAAGAACTTGATACGACATCTGTATCTTTTGCCAACAGTACGCTGGAATCAGTAAAGCTTCCGGAAACTCTTAAAAAAATCAAATCTGATTCATTTAAGGACTGTAAATCTCTGAAATCAGTCCTTCTCCCTGATTCAACAGCAGAAATTGAAAACGGCGCCTTTGACGGATGCACTTCACTTGAGAAAACAGAATTTTACAAAAGTGAAAATATAGTTTCTGAAGAGAGTGAACAATTAGCCCGTCTCTGGCACATGCCTGCTGTAAAAGGCGACATCAACGGAAATAACAGCGTAGATGCGTCTGACCTCCTGCTCTTCAGCAAATGGATGCTCGAAGGCAGTGAAACAAGAATGATAAACCGTTCCGGTGCAATGGTGACAAATGATAAAACCATAAACATAGCCGACTTTGTCGCTCTTAAAGATCTTATCATTAACGAAAAATAATGTTTGCTGTATATTAAGCAGCTTATCAGATTTCTGATATTTCATGCACTGCAGGAATGAATACGTGAAAAGAAATCAAATCGAATTCTTTCGCTTCGGTTCCGCATGACTACACAAAACGCCCTTACCCGGTAATCTGCCGGATAAGGGCATTTTATATCACATAAACAACGCAGCATCTGCATATGTGTGAGCATATGGACTGGTAATTCTATTGCGCCGCAGGCGCCACCTTTCCTGCAGCGGTAAACATACAGCTCACCGCCAAAGCAAATCAAATAAAATCCACAATCAATATTGATCACGACATTTTTGTGTCGGTATATATTGCAGTTTTGTCGCAAAAGATGTATAATAAATTCAAAGAAACGAAAGGAGCGATGAAAGCATGGATTACACAGAATCAGAAAAACTTGAACTTAAGGAAAAATACACTGATACGCTCTGCAAGGAAATCGTGTCATTCCTTAATGCTGACGGCGGTCAGATCATAATCGGTGTCAATGATGGCGGTGAAGTTGTCGGTGTGAAAAAAACAGATGAGACTCTTAAGAAACTGTCAGATGTTATCACAACGCAGATCGAGCCGAATCCTCAGGATGAGATACATACTGAGCTGAAATTCGATTCCGGAAAGACTCTAATAATTATCAGTGTTTTAAAAGGCACAAAGAATATTTACTGTCAGAAAAAATACGGATTTTCTTCGAACGGATGCACCATCCGTATCGGAACGACATGCAGGGAAATGACACCTGAACAGATACGCATACGTTATGAAAAGAATTTTTATGACGATGAGTATATGCTCAAAAAAAGAGCTTCAAGAAACGATCTTTCTTTCAGGGAACTTAAAATATACTACGCTGAAAAAGGATTTCACGTAGATGACAGATCGATGGAAGCAAATTTCTGTCTGAGAAACAAAGACGGCGAATACAATCTTCTTGCTGAACTGCTTTCTGACCGGAACAGTATCCCATTCAGCTTCGTAAAATTTGACGGCACAGATAAAGCATCCATTTCTGAAAAATCCGATTACGGATATGGATGTATCCTCACAGTTTATGAAAGAATAAAAGTAAGACTTTTCGCGGAAAACACATGTATCACTGACACAACTGTACGTCCGAGA